>DASXHY010000075.1:0-4202 GCA_036488095.1 Verrucomicrobiia bacterium
CAGGCGCACGCGGGCCATACCTTTGTGAACTGCCAGTTCATGTCGGGTGTGGAGATTGCCAGTACAAATCGCGGCCCGGTCAAATTCACGGCGTGCGGTTTTTGGGGAATTCCGACCACCGATCATCATGCGCTGCTGGAAGGAACGGGCCACACGTTTTTCAACGGTTGCCATTTCATCGGCTGGGGACAACGCGATACGAAAGCCCCGGCCATCCATGCGAAAGCCGGCGGACTGACGGTGACGGCTTGCGATTTCATGGATTTGGGCAAAACTCAAATCACGCTGGAAAAGGAAGTGGACGCTGCGTTGGTTTACGGGAATCGCCTTCGCGGAAGCGAATTAATTGTCAATTACGCGGGGGGCCTGGCTCAGATTTCGATGAATGTGGTGTCGGCGAAATGAGTTTCAGTCTTCGCCGAAGCCTCGCCAAAAAGCAAAAATCCGATTCCGCCTGCCGTCAAAATGGCCGTTCCGCAACTTTGACCGCCGGGAACTTGCTTTTTGCGGGATGCGCTTCCGTCTCATTTCCCGCACTCGCCGCCAGCGCCACAAATTCAAACTGGCTGCGGCGTGCCTTGCCGCGTTTCGCCACCATCTGATACGAGCCGCCGCTCGCCAGCTTTCGCGCCTTCACGTTGTCCGCCAGCGTCAGGGCCAGGATTTCAGTGATAATACGCTCGCGCACCACTCCGTCCTCAATCGGGAACACCACCTCGATGCGGCGAAATAAATTGCGCGGCAGCCAATCCGCGCTGCCCACGAATACCCGCGGCTGGCACGCGTTTTCAAAATAATAAATCCGGCTGTGCTCCAGGAAACGGTCGATGATGCTGCGCACCGTGATGTTTTCGCTCAAGCCTTTCACGCCCGGCCGCAGGCAGCAAATGCCGCGCACGATCAAATCGATTTTCACCCCGGCTTGCGAGGCGCGATACAGCGCCTCGATGATTTGCGGCTCCGCGAGCGAATTGATCTTCGCAATAATGCGCGCGGGCAGGTCCTGCTTCGCGTTTTCGATTTCGCGCTCAATCAATTGCAGCGTGCGGTTGTGCAATTCAAACGGCGCGACCAGCAATTTGCGCATCGGTTGATACTGGCAAATCCCGGTGAGCAAATTGAAAAAATTCGTGGCGTCCTCGCCGAAATCCGGGCGGCACGTGAGCAGGCCGATGTCCGTGTAGAGCCGCGCGGTGGAAGGATTATAATTGCCGGTCGCGAGATGCACGTAGCGCCGGATGTGATGGCCTTCGCGCCGCACCACCAGGCAGCTCTTCGCGTGGATTTTGTAGCCGACCAGCCCGTAGACGACGTGCACGCCGTTTTCTTCCAGCCGCCGCGCCCATTGAATATTGTTCGCCTCGTCAAAGCGCGCGCGCAGCTCCACCACGGCCGTGACCTGCTTGCCGTTGTTCACCGCGTTTTCCAGCGCGCCGATGATGCGCGGGTCGCCGCCGGTGCGATAGAGCGTCTGCTTGATCGCCAGCACATCGGGGTCGGCGGCCGCTTGCTCGAGAAAATCCACCACGCTGTTGAAATTTTCGTAGGGATGATGCAACAGGATGTCGCGCTCGCGAATCGCCGCGAACAAATCGCTCTTGCCGCGCAACGCCGCCGCCACGGGCGCGACGAACGGCTTGTAACGCAGTTCCGGCGAGTGATCGCCCTGCGTCAACGTCATCAGCCGCGTCGGATTCAACGGCCCATCGATCAAATACAAATCCTCCTCCGTCAGCCGCAGCGTTTTCAACAGCGCCTCGCGGACGTAGCGCGGGCAATCGTGTTCGATTTCCAGCCGCACCGCGTCGCCTTTGCGCCGGTTGTGCAATTCATTTTCAACCGCCTTGAGCAGGTTCGCCGATTCCTCCTCGTCAATGTAGAGCTCGCTGTTGCGCGTCACGCGAAAAGGCCAGCAGCCGAGAATTTTCGTGCCGGGAAATAAATCCGCGAGGTTGTGGCTGATGAGCTGGCCGAGATAAACATAATCCTGCCGGGCATCCGTGCGCGGCAATTGAATCATGCGCGGAAGAATGCGCGGAATTTGCACCACCGCCATATGCTTGAGTGTCTCGGCCCCGCGCGCCAGTTCCAGGCGCACGATGAGATTCAGCGATTTGTTCAGCAGTTGCGGAAACGGATGCGCGGGATCAATCGCCAGCGGCGTCAGCACCGGCCGAACCTGCGTGCGATAATATTCCTGCACCCAATCGAAATCCTCCCGATCCAGTTCCGCCATTTCCAGGATGCGAATGCCGTTTTTGGCGAGCGACGGGCGGATGTCCTCACGCCAGCAGGCGTATTGGTCGTTCACCATCCGCCGCACGCGCGCCGCCACGGCCTTGAAAATTTCCGTGGCCGTCAGGCCGTCGATGCTGCGCTCGACCACATCGCTTTCAATCTGCTGCTTGAGGCCTGCCACGCGCACTTCAAAAAATTCGTCGAGGTTTGAGCTGACAATGCAGAAAAACTTCAGCCGTTCCAACAGGGGGTTTTCCGCGTCGCGCGCCTCATCCAGCACGCGTTGATTGAACTCAAGCCAGCTCAGTTCGCGATTCAGAAAATGCTCGGGTTTGGCTGCGTTCATGTTCGATTGAAAGGGTCAGGATACCCGGAAAGTGTGCCGAAGGCAACCGCCCAGGAGAAGTTACGTTCTCGTTACGGCTTATTCACCGGCAGCCCCCTGTTGTCCGTCAAAAACGCGTAAATGACTGATGGATGCTCAATTTAGCGATGCCGGCCCGGTGAATAACCGGTGGAGGAAGCGTTACCCTTTTTTAACTTGGGCTGCGCGGCGGTCATTGGTCTAATCGTGGCATGTCGCACTCCCCCCGCGCTGTTATCGACGTGGGCACCAACTCGGTAAAGTTGCTCGTGGCTGAAATTCACGGCCTCGACATACGGCCTATTTGGGAGGACAGCAAACAGACCCGGCTCGGGCAGGGCTTCTATGAAACGCACCGGCTGCAAGCGGAGCCGATTGCCAAAACCGCCAAAGCGGTAACCAACTTCGCCTCCAAAGCCCGCGAGTTGAAGGCCACATCCATCCGCGTCATAGCCACCAGCGCCGCGCGCGATGCCGTCAACCAACACGACCTGGTCTCCGCCATCGAAACGGCGTCCGGCCTCAAGGTGGAAATTATTTCCGGTGAAAAAGAAGCGGAATGGGTTTTTTACGGTGTGACGACTGACCCGGCACTGAAGACGCAGCCGTTGTTGCTTCTCGACGTCGGCGGCGGCAGCACGGAATTCATTTTAGGCCAGGGTGACCATCAGGATTTTCGTGAAAGCTTCCCGCTCGGCACCGTGCGCTTGATGGAAAAGGTGCCGCACAGCGATCCGCCGCGCGCGGAAGAACTCGCCGAGTGCCGCACCTGGCTGAAAATGTTTTTGGATTCGGAAGTGCAGCCGAAGCTCGCGCCGAAAATAAATCGGGCCGGATTGCAATTGGTCGGCACCGGCGGCACGGTCAGCATCCTGGCGCGGATGGAATTGAAGGCGGAGGACTACAACCGCGAGCACATCGAAGCCACGCGCCTGAGCCTCGAGCGGGTGCGATGGCATGTGCGGCACCTGTGGAGCCTGCCGCTGGCGGCCCGCGAAAAAATCATCGGCCTTCCCACCAAACGCGCCGATGTGATCCTGACCGGCGCAGCCATTTACGAGGCCGTGATGGAGCAATTCGGTTTTACCGAACTGCGCGTGAGCACGCGAGGATTGCGTTTTGCGGCGTTGATGGAAGACGCCTGAGCAGCTTGGAAGAGAACAGAAGGAAACAGCAAGCAGAGGGGTGCGGAATTTGAACAGAAGAAAACGAAGGTAAGGAAGGGGCGGATTTTAACCACGGATGGACACGGATTTGGGAGACGGGAATTTACAGGAGGAAGCGGAGATAGCAGAGCAGCCTTCGCCTGGCTACGGCTCGCCATGGGGAAGGGTTTTACACGAATTACGCGAAGGGACGCGAATTTTTTAACCGCAGATGCTCGCAGATAAACGCAGATTGGAAAGAACTGACGGCTGGGTTTGAACAGAGGAAACGAAGGTCGCGAAGTTCTTCGTTATCTTTGTTTTCTTCTGTTAAACCCTTTGTTCCTGAAAATCAGTGCGCCGCGACAGTTGCCGGCGCGTTCATTTCTTTTGTGGATTGCTGCGCGGCGACAATCTCTTCCCTGGTTGCGGCAAAGTCCTTCTGAAAACCGGGA
>DASXHY010000109.1:0-1895 GCA_036488095.1 Verrucomicrobiia bacterium
GGCAAATTCAAGGACCAATCCGGGCATTCGGGCCAGGCCCTCCGGCCCGGCACCTATTGGAAGCGCCTGACGAATGCCCCGGACCGGCGATCGGCGCTTCACTACGCCGTCGATCCGGAGACTTTGTTGAGCCGCGCTCCCAATTTTCATCCTTCATTTTCCACTTGGCGTTTGCGCCGGCTTATCCGTTAATGCCGGGAGATGAAAATTGTTTTAGCCTATTCGGGCGGCCTCGATACATCGGTGCTGCTTTCGTGGATTAAGGAAAAATACGACGCCGAGATGATCGCGTTCTGCGCGAACATCGGGCAGGAGGACGAATTGCGCGGCCTCGAAGCCAAGGCCAAAAAAACCGGCGCGTCCAAAATTTATATCGATGATTTGCAGGAGGAATTCGCGCGCGACTTCATTTATCCCATGCTGCACGCGGGGGCGATTTATGAGGGCCAATATTTTCTCGGCACCAGCATCGCGCGGCCGCTCATCGCCAAGCGCATGGTGGAAATTGCGAAGAAAGAAAAAGCCGACGCCATCGCCCACGGCGCTACCGGCAAAGGCAACGACCAGGTCCGCTTTGAATTGACCGCCGCCGCGCTCGCGCCCGATTTGCAGGTCATCGCCCCGTGGCGCGACGCGCGCTATCGTGACGAATTCCCCGGCCGGCAGGAGATGATTGATTATTGCGCCGCGCACAAAATTCCCGTGCAAGCCAGCGCCAAAAAACCGTTCTCCATGGATCGGAATCTTTTGCACATTTCCTACGAGGCGGGAATCCTCGAAGACCCGTGGATGGACGCCGGCGATTTGAAATTTCGCGGCTCGTTCACCACCCTTTCCGTGTTCCCCGAAGACGCGCCCAACAAGCCGGAATTCGTCACGCTCGATTTTGTGAAGGGCAATTGCGTGGCCGTGAACGGCAAAAAACTTTCGCCGCTCGGCGTCATGCAAACGCTCAACAAACTCGGCGGCAAACACGGCGTCGGCCGCGTGGACATGGTCGAGAACCGTTACGTCGGCATGAAATCGCGCGGCGTGTATGAAACGCCCGGCGGCGCCATCCTGCACTTCGCGCATCGCCAGATGGAAACACTCACCATGGACCGGGAAGTCATGCACCTGCGCGACTCGCTCATCCCGCGCTACGCGGAGCTGGTCTATTACGGTTACTGGTTCGCGCCCGAGCGGCTCGCATTGCAGGCGCTCGTCACCGAGAGCCAAAAAAACGTGACCGGCACCGTGCGCGTGAAATTGTATAAAGGCAACATCATGATCGCCGGCCGCAAATCCCCCGTGAGCCTCTACAACCCCCACATCGCCACCATGGAAGCCGACCCGACCAAAGCGTACAACCAGGATGACGCGACGGGTTTCATCCGGCTGAATGCGCTGCGCCTGAAAGTCGCGGCCAAGGTGCAGAGGAACAAGAAATAATTTTCGGATTCATCGTTGAGGCTTTTACGCCAATAAAAGACAAAAGAATAAACCGAGTTTGTAAGATCCTGCTGTGGGTTGCCGTCATTCTCGGCGGTTACTTGGCGGTAACATACAACGTACTTTTAGGGAAATGGACGGCTCCTGCGGACCGGGATCCGCTTTTTGAGACTAACAATCTACCTAAGGTGAAAGGATTCAAGTTCTTCAGAACTCGACGATTTACCACATTCGGCATGGAAATGAATGGACGCCCCGTCGATTACTACGGAAAATACCATTTCCTGGGCAGCAATCTGATTAGCTTGGAGATCAAAGGCTTTAGGGCGACCCTCACGAACAAAGTCTTTGACTGGCCTGTTAAAGGATCGATTCTCGAATCCGGGATGAAACCACAGCTTTGGAGATTGTCAGCAGATAGCCAAAGTTTGCAGGAGGTTAATTACTTTGGCGATGGCCGTCCT
>DASXHY010000197.1:0-5176 GCA_036488095.1 Verrucomicrobiia bacterium
AGAACGGGTTTTCCGTCCTTGTCAGTTTTCGCGACGGAAACCTTCATCGGCTCGACGAGCTTTGCTTTCGTGTAGGGCTTGAAATTCTGGATCATGCCCTGCGAAACGAGGAAGAGCGCGAACACCAGGCAAATGGGCAGCAGCAGGTAATAAGTGACGCGGACGAGGTCGACCCAGAAATTGCCGAGCAACCGCGTTGAGTGCCGCGCTATGCCGCGCACCAGCGCCGCCGCGAGCGCGATGCCGACCGCCGCGGAGGTAAAATTATGAATGGTGAGCGCCACCATCTGGGAGAAATAAGACATCGTCGATTCGCCGGCGTAATTTTGCCAATTCGTGTTGGTGGTAAAACTCACGGCGGTGTTGAACGCGAGGTCGGGCGACAGTGCGCCAAGCCCCTGCGGGTTTAAGAGCGATTGGAAGGGCAGCTTGTCCTGCAGCCGGAGAATCGCGTAAGTGAATACGCAGCTTACCAGGCTGAACAGCAGCATGGCCCAGGTGTATCGGCGCCAGTCATGCTCCTCGCCGGCGCGCACGCCCATTACGCGATACGTGAGCCGCTCGAATGGCCGGACCACCGGGTCCAGCCAGGTTTTGCCGTTGGCATCGAGTACCTGCATGAGATAGAGGCCCATCGGCTTCGTTATCAACGCCAGGGCGGCCACGTAAAGAGCGAGTTGAATCCAACCGGATGCTTGCATAATCAGTGCGTTAAAATTTCTCCGGCTTGAGCATCGCGAGCAACAGATACGCGAACAAAGCCAGGGCTATCAGGCCAACAATCAGGTTTTCCATAAATCTCCTAGAGCTTTTCGCATCCGTGAGCGTAGAGCTCGCTGATGACGAAGAAGGCAATCACAATTCCGATATAAATTGCATCTGTCATGCTTCAACCGTGCATGACAAAGCCGAGGCGGGGTAATCAATAGGAACAGGCGGAGTGTTAAAAAAATATCAACAGGACCACAAAACCCGAAGGCCGCTCACTCGAAAAAGCGGCAGCAGTTTGCAGTGGATTTCGACAGCGGCACGGTTTCCGCGCAATTTTTCGGGCTATGTTCTGAATATTCGGCGGAAATCACTTCAACTCAACACGCTTGCCGGTGCGCGCGGATTCGCGAGCGGCGTCCAGGATTTCCATCGCGGTTAAATTCACCGCCAGCGACGACGGTCCGGAAGGTTGGATTTCACCACGCACCACTGCGAGGAGATAGGACAGCGGATCGGCGTCAGGGCCGGTCAGGGGCGCGGGAGTTTCTTCGTGGTCCTGGTTTTCACCCGGTTTTCGCACGCGCAGCAAATCGGGATTCGGCACGATCACGTAACCGGTCCGGCCGTAGATTTCCATATCTTTGCGATTGAACGGCCAGTTCCAGGAAGCCTGAATAATCGCTTGCGCTTTGGGATACGTGAGCACGATGGTCGCCTCGTCGTCCACTTTCGGATAAATGTTCGGCTTGATTTGCTGGGTCACGGCGAACACGGATGTGGGCGCTTCTCCGTGCATCAGCCAGGTAATCCAATCCGCGCCGTAACAGCCAAAATCAACCACCGCGCCGCCGCCATTCAGCACCGGGTCGGTGAGCCAGTTTAAAAAGTTTGTCGAGCAACCGATTTCCTTCGGGCCGTTGTGCCCATAATGCGCCACAAATTTCCGCATGTCACCAATTTGGCCACTTTGCAGAATGTCATAAGCAGCCTTGTTGCCGGCATACCAGGTGGTTTCGTAATTCACGATGACCTGAATGCCGTATTTCTTCGCCGCGGCTTCGATGGCGCGCGCGTGTTTCATGTTCACCGCAAGCGGTTTCTCCATCATCACGTCAATGTGATGCGGCGCAAATTCCTCCACGACCTGCCGATGTTCAAACACGCTGCCAAAGGCCGCGACGGCTTGGATGTTTGTTTTCGCGAGCAGCGCTTCTGCGCTCGGGAAGAACAGGCTCGAGTCGAGATGAAACCGCTTGCTGTAGCGTTGAATCAAGTCGGTATTCGTTTCGACGATTCCCGCCAGCACGACGTCTTTGCGCTGTTGCAGCCGCGGCAAAAAGCCGTAGGCATGGTCGTGACTCAAGCCGATGATGGCAATGCGCACGGGCGGCTTTTCCTCTTGCGAATGGGCGGTGAGGGCCAGCAGGCCGCAGAGCGCGGCGACAGCGAAACGGAGTATTTTCATAATCAAAAATCAATTGCCTCGGCGAACGAGGCGGTTTTGTGGAGGGGACGAAAGTGCGGGCTCGGCCGGCGGCGTGAATGAGGCAGGCGATGACAATTCGGTTCCATCACGCGCTTCGAGTTTGCCCGCGTGAGCAACGACGTCTTCCACTTCATACAGGCTGCCATCTTCGTGCCGATAAAACTTTTCCATTTCATCCAGGTGGAAGGGCCGCGAGCCGCGCCGGCCAAAAACCACGGTTTGATTGCCAGTCTCATCGACAACGCGGTCGCGGTCAAGGCCGCGCGATATCGCCAGCGCCGGGCCACGCGTTGGATAAGTGGCGATCAATTTAGGATTGGGCGCGGGACTGAAACCCATGTGGCCGGGAACATTTTCGGGCGAGATGAGTTGAAGCACACGCAACCCGTTTTTCCCATCGGCGACGAGCGCAAATTCCGAGGCATTGACGGACCCAACCTGCACCGCGCGGACGTCGTTGAGCGCGCCATCCGCGGTGTAGAGACGCTCCAGTTTCGGCTTTTCCGGATTGGTGATGTCAATGAACGCGAGACCGTCTTCGCCGTCGGCCACATACGCGTAAGTGCGCGCGAGATAAAAACGTTGGGCGTGTTTGAGCAGCACCGTGGCGCCGGGAATCAACCGAGGCTTTGCCGGATCAGTGATGTCCACGACTTTGAACCCATCATCGTCCGTCACGAAGGCGTAACGGAATTGCACGCCGACGGCCCGCGGGTTTTTGAATTCGTGATCGCTGAGCTCGGCAACCATCGTCGGCGCCTTCAATTCCGTGTTGCTCAGCCCGAGCACAAACAGGCCGTTTTTGCCGACCACAAATAAATTCGTTCCTGCCATGAAGGAATGCATGGCGCCGCTAAGTTTCCCGTCCGGGTTGTAGCGGATGATTTTTTCCTTGTCCAAAAAGTTGTTGTCAGGATCGCCATCTACCAGCGTTCCGACGCTGCACATGACCAGGCCCTCTTCGCGATCGGTGATGAACGCCCACGCGTAAATGAGGCTGATCGGTTGTTCTTCGTTGCCCGTGTAAATGTCGTTTGTCTGGCCTGGACGAATTTCAGCCTTGGAAATTTCCGGGTAATGCTGCCGCAATGGATCGATGCCCAGCGTGCTTGGCAGCGTGACGGAAGTCGCGTATTTCGTTTTGATATACGTTCGCTGGCCGAGTGGCGACACCGGCGAGCTCACGATGCGTTCGGAAAAGCCCTTCTGATCGATGTTCGCGACGTCGAAGACCTCAAAACCATCTTCACCGTTGGCCGTGTAGAGATATTCGCCGCGCAACACCATATCTAGAATTTCCTTCCCGTGATGATGATGAGCCTCGGTGAGAATGCCGTGGTTCGCCTCCACGTGCTGCGCGTAATCGGAGGGATAAGCAATCTTTTGCAAATGACTGCCGAGGGCCGCCTGCGGTTCCTCGCGCTCAGTCCACGCGACGGCGTCGAAGCCATTCTTGCCTTCGCCGACGTAAGCGTAGCGGCCAAAGAAATTCACGGTGCCGGTGCCGAAGCCGAGCAATTGGGTCATCCAGGCGGTGTTATCATTCTCTTTCGAAAGATGGCAGTCGGTGCAGGTCTTGGTTGTGCCGACGCCGCTCGTGGTGTGCGGAAAATGAGGATTGAACGCCTGGCCGCTGTAGCCTTCGGCGCTCACGGTTTGTTGTTGCGAATAAACCCATTCGCGATTGGCATTCTGCGAGCCGACCAGCACAGCGGATGACGACCGCAGCACGGCGAGCCGATGGTCCTTGTAAGTGGCGTCGATGCCGAGTTGGAAAACATCGTCGCGAATGACCTGCGGATTGTAAGTGGTGAAATTGCGGGTGGTGACACCTTCGAATTTATCGAGCGGCATCCGCTGGTTCGCGCGCATGGGTAGATGACAACCGAAACAACTCGTCGCCCACGAACTATGGCAGACCTGGCAGGAGATGTTCGAGTTGTCGTGCGCGAGTTCGCGTTTACATCGTAGGTCGGGCGTCTCGCCTGACTCACTTTGATGGCCGGAATTTAAATTGGAGACAGGCGGGACGCCTGTCCTACGATCAGAGGGCACGTCGCCCCACACTTTCCCGTCTCGCCGTAACGTCTTCGCATAAGCCGATTTCGGGTTGTAGTGCGATGACGCGGGATCAATCGTGTCCATCGTTTGCGGAATTTCCCAGCGCACATCCGGACTCATCATCGAGCGTTGAAAAAGCTTTTTACCTTCCCACACGAAGCGCGGGCCCCAAGGAGTTGAACCTTGGTTCAGGTCAATCCGGCCGCCGTTGCCGGTGGTCTGGAGAGTCGGGCGTTTCAAAATGGTTCCGTGGCAGTCAATGCACTCGATGGTCGTGGCGGCGCGCGGTTCGCCGTAGAGATTACCGTTGCCGTGCGCGTCGGCCTCGAAGTGGCAATTCACGCATTGCATGCCGTGCGCGAGGTGCGCGTCCTTCAAGTGCACCGCCTTGGCCCATTTATCGGGATCGTCGTGAGAAATAATATTGTCGTCGAGGTCCCGAAGGTTGCCCTGACGGTCGTGCTTGAATACGGCGCGGAACATCCAGCCGTGGCCGTGGTAATCGGCGAATTGCGTGTTCTTGAGTTTCGGGTTTAGCTCGGCGGTTTTTTCCAGAAAATCCAAATCACCCCACAGACCGCGCGCGGCGGCGGCTTCGGGATTGTTGCGGACGGATTTGACGAACTCTTCGTCCGTCGGATTGTGCTGCTGCGTCATTTGCGCGTGCGTGCGGCTACCGCGGAAATGCGGGTCGTCGGCAATCGGATTATTCGGATTCGGATACATGAATTCGCCGTCGCTTTCCTGGTCCCACCACGTGTAGCCGAGGAACGGGTTCACGAACGAATTTCCCTGATGCATGTGGCAGGTCATGCATTGGCTGCTGGGAATCGAGCGCGTCAATTCGTGGTGAATCGGATGGCCGCGCTCGTCATGGCGCAGGCCGGATTGATCGCCGCTGAAACTGAGGCCCTGGTT
>DASXHY010000279.1:0-7957 GCA_036488095.1 Verrucomicrobiia bacterium
GCCCGGGACGGCGATATCCTCGCTCCCACAATTTCTGCATGATCAGCCGCATGGAATTAAAGTGATTGTGAGCGATCCGGTGCAAGGAAGGTTCAACCAATGAATAGGCGATGGCCACAGCCGAAAAGTGTTCCCACAAAAAATCCACGCAATTTCCCGGCAACGGCATCGGCGCGATGATCAAGCCGTGAATGTTGCGCGTCATCAGGATTTTGCTCATCCGCTTCGGCGTCATTCCCGGTTCTGTGAGCCAGAATTCCTCCAATTGGTATCCATGCCGCTCCGCGCCCTGCGCCGCGCCATCGTAGAACTGGCCGAAGATGCGGATTTTTTTCCAACCCGTGCGCGTCGGAAATTGCGTGATATAACCGAGCTTGAGGTTGTAATGCGCGGGTTTTCCGGCGCGACGCTGGCTCATCAGCGCCGAAACCAGCGGGTTGGGCCGGTAGCCGAGCCGGTCGGCAATTTCCTGGATGCGCGCCCTGAGCTTCGGCGAAACCGCCGACTGTTTGCGCAACGCCCGCGAAACCGTCATCAGGCTGACCCCCGCCTCCTGCGCGATGTCTTTGATGGTAACCGTCCGCTGGAGCGGGGACAGAGGTAATCCGGTCGTATTCATGTTATGATTAACATATAAAGTCCCTTCCTTTGGTAAAGATTCTTTTTACAGTTATTTCCGCTATGCAATTCGTCTTTTCCACGTCGCGCGCGCGGCGTTACCGCTTCCCCACGCACATCAATGATATCGTGGTCGACCGCGCGGATTCTCAGACGTCGGAAGTGTTTGTGGTCATCCTGGAACCGGGCGAAGCGCCGCCGCATCATCAGCACGATGATACCGAGCAGGTATTCTACATTTTGGACGGTGAAGGCATATTAAGCATCGGCGCTGGAAAAACCGAATACGCCGTCCGCGTCGGCGATGTCGTCCGCATTCCGCCCGCAACATTGCATTCCATTCGCTGCACGGGTAAAAAAGCCCTGCGCTACCTGGCCGTCGATTGTTTCGTCGCCGGACGGCCGCCCGAAGACGAACCGACCTGGGACGCACACGCAAAAGTTATTTGCCGTCAGCAAGGCTGGGACAGCGAGAAGGTGACAGAAGTCTAACGGGCATTTGAAGATAACCGTGTAGCGCAGGCTGCCAGCCTGCTATATCGCAGACTGCCAGTCTGCGAGATGCAATCCGCGCCCAACGTGGCCAACGTCCGAACATCAGCGCCAGTAAAACATGAAACAAATATCCACACCCCTTTTTATATTCGCCGCCATAAGCGCCATCCCGTTGATGGCCGCACAGGAACTGCCGTTGACATCTCTCGTCAATCCCCTCATCGGCACCGATCCGAATCCGTTCAGTAAAGTGGATTATTCATTCGACACCGGGAACGTATTTCCGGGAGCGGTCTGCCCGCGCGGAATGGTCGCGTGGAGTCCCGACACCACGCACCAGCGGCGAATTGCCGGCGGCTATTGGTATCCCGACGGCGCGATTGAACAATTCAGCCTCACGCATTTCAGCGGACGCGGCGTGCCCTGCCTGAAAGACCTTCCGTTCATGCCCGTGAACCAAGCAATCAGCGCCTCGCCGGGAACAAATTGGAGCCACTTTGCCTCGACCTATTCCCACGCAAACGAAACTGCCGCCGCCGGTTTTTATCGCGTCAAATTCGACAACGGAATCGAAACGGAATTGACCGCCACGCCGCGAACGGGCATGGCGCGGTTCACTTTCCCGCAAGGCGCAGCCGCCACGCTGTTGATTCGCACCGACGGCTCTGTCTCCGTCAGCAAAAACGAAGTCACCGGTTTTCATCTGGGCAAAATCGCCGGCGGCAACCGGCCCTACACCCTTTATTTCGTCGCGCAATGTGATCACCCGATTCAAAGCGCCAATACCTGGGCTGCGGACGCGTTGAGCGACGCCACCAATGCGGAGGACAGATCCTGCGGAGCTGTTTTGACATTTGATACTGCGACAAATCCCGCTGTGCAGGTGCGAGTCGGGATTTCGTATGTCAGTCTCGAAAACGCCAGGGCGAATCTCACCGCGGAAAATCCGCGGTGGGATCTCCCTGCCATTCGGCAAAAAGCGGACGCAGCCTGGAACACCGTCTTGAATCGCATCCAGGTCGAAGGCGGAACCGATGACCAACGGAAGGTATTTTACACCGCGCTCTATCATTGTTTCATGCACCCGAATTGCCTGGAGGATTGCGACGGCGAATACCGCGGCATGGACCTGCAGGTTCATCGCATTGAAAAAGGCCATCATCAATACCAAAACATCCCGGCGTGGGACCAATGGCGTTCCTACGCGCCGCTCATCGCGATTTTATCGCCCAGCGAAAGCGGCGATATCCTGCAATCGCTCGTGAATTACGCGCAGCAGGACGCGAGTGTGCGCACAAACGGCGGCGGCTTGCCGCGCTGGCAGCAGGTCTTTCGCAATTCAGGCGGCATGGTCGGCGATGGCGACGACGCCATCATCGCTTCGTCCTACGCGTTCGGCGTGCGGCATTTTGACACCAGGGCGGCCTTAATCGCGATGGACAAAGGCGCGTCCGATCCGGCCACGACCTCCGATGGCGCTCGCTCGCGCTCCAGCCTGGCGGATTATTTGCGGCTCGGCTACGTGCCGAATGAAGCGGCGGTCACGCTCGAATATTGCAACAACGATTTTGCCGTCGCGCAATTTGCCAAAGCTTTGGGTGATCGAAAAAAATCGGACGACTATTCGGCCCGCGCGCAAAATTGGAAAAATCTTTTTGACGATTCCACCGGCCTCATCCGCCCGCGGAAAGCCGATAGATCCTGGGCGACAAATTTTTCCGCCGGATCGAGCAAGGGTTTCGTCGAAGGCACAGCCGCGCAATATGTCTGGATGGTGAATTTCAACCTGCGCGGATTGATCGACAAAATGGGCGGCAACGACAAGGCGGTTGAGCGCCTGGATCATTTCTTTACGAAACTGAACGCGCAACCGTTCAGCGGCGACATGGCCTACATGGGCAACGAACCCTGCGAAGAAACGCCGTGGGTATATGATTTCGCCGGCGCCCCGGCGCGCGCGCAGGCCGTCGTGCGTCACATCCAAAATGAACTATTCACCACCAAACCAAACGGGTTGCCGGGCAACGACGACGCCGGCGCGTTGTCCTCGTGGTATGTTTTTTCCGCGCTTGGCCTGTATCCGGAAATTCCGGGCGTGGCCGGGTTTGCCGTTGGCAGCCCGCAGTTTCCGAAAGCCATCGTCCATTTGGAAAATGGAAAGACCATTCAAATTCAAGGTGAAAACGCGTCCGTTGAGAATTGCTACGTTCAGACTTTGAAAGTGAACGGTCACAATTATGAGAGCCCGTGGATCAAGTGGCACGATCTGGAGAAGGGCGGGACGTTGGTTTTCAATCTTCAAAATAATCCGTCGAAATGGGGAAGCGACCCGCGCCAGGCGCCACCGTCATTCGACACCGCAAAATAATGAGGTCGCAATCCGCACCACATGAGGTGCGCTGGAACGATGCAGTTGGAATGGGGAGCGCGCCCGCCTCGGGCGCAGTGAGACGCGCCCTCGCGTCTCACTTTGAGGCATGATATCATCCCATCGTTCAGTGCCTCCCCGCGCATCACGTGTTCGGCACGGGCGCGCTCCCTAAAAATTCAATTGCATCGTTCCGCCAAAGACGGCCACGTATCAGCCGGAATCGCGAACACGCAATGTCTTCCCCCTCTCCGCCACGAAGTGGGGGAGAGGGCCGGGGTAAGGTGGCGCTTAGGAACTCTTTGTGGCTACGGCTTTTGTTTGTTCTTTTTGGAGCGGATCTTTTCTTCCAAAAATCCCTTCAAGACAACGGCCTGATTATTTTCAATGTTGCGACTCCCGAAGAGCAAGGTCACATCACTTTCGCGAATCGCCTCCAACAGCGGAGCCCACGCAGACGCATTGTTCTTCAATTCGAGACGATAGCGCTTTTGGAACTCCGGCCATTTGGCCGGATCGTGTCCAAACCAGTTCCGCAAAGCAGGGCTGGGCGCCACCTCTGGCAGCCATTGAACAGATGAGAGAGCTTTCTTGGAAATGCCCCTGGGCCAAAGACGATCAATTAAAAATCTCTTTCCGTCTTCGGGCAAAAGCTCTTCATAAACCCGTTTGATCCGAAATTGATGTCGCGAACGCGCAGCCATTTGAATCCGGGAACCAAATTAAGACTCCGCCACACCCAAAATGTTTTTGAGACGCCGGCCAATGCCGTGCGCCAGTTGAATCATCTCCTGCGCTTCGCGTTCGGCGAGATAACTCCGGCAATTGAATTCCCACAGCCCAAGCCACGCGCAAAAGTGATTCGGATTCAATCCCAAACTCAGGTGCCTGGCCGGCATCTGCCCGGAATACGCAGACGGCCCGCCGGTCATCCGTGTCCAAAATGAGGCGATGGTTTCCAGGTGCGCCGGCCAGTCCTCGATTTGTTCATTAAAAATCGGCCCCACTACTTTGTGCTGCCGGATATCCGCGTAAAAATGCCGCAACAGCGTGCCCAGTCTTTCCCGCCCAATCCGGTAGTAAAGAGTGCTAGCATTCATGCCGCGACAATATGCCATAACCCGCCCGATTGAAAAGTAAGAGACGAGGTGACGAGTCTCATTAATTTCTGCTAAGGCGCGGAGATGATGAAAAATTGTTGCGCGTTCGTCGGTGGAATGTTCGTGAAGAAAATATTGCCAGCACCATCCGATAGATTCGTCTGAATCAGCGTCCACACCACGGGCGAAGTCAGGTTCGTCGTGGTGTTCAGATAATAAGGACGGCTCGCCAGCGCCGTGCCCGAAACAGTCAAGGTCTGCCCATCGGTCCCCAGCCCGATGCCTTGCAACACCGGCGGCGGATTCGTGATCGTGATGTTCACCGTGGAGGAATCAACTGTGTTACTGCCGTTGAACACCAGTCGCGCAAGCACCGTGGATGCGCCGGCATCGGCATTGCTCCAGGCGTAGGTATAAGGCGCGGTCACCTGCGCAATCAAATTGCTGCCGTTGCTGTAAAATTGCACACCGACAATGCTGTTCCCATTGGTCGTCACCGTCGCGGCAAGATTCACCGCGTTCGCCGCGCTGAACACCGAATTATTGGCCGGGCTGGTCAGCGTCACCGACGGCGGCACCGGCGAAATCGTCGGACTAAACCGCACGTTGTCGAGAAACACCGTATTGTCGCCGCCCGCCAGGTCCGTTCCCACGAACGAAAGCGTATGCGAGAACGCCGAAGCCGTGAACGTCGCCGTGTAGGTCGCATAGCTCGTCCCGCCCGGGTTATTATTCGTGATCACGGTATTATCGATCATCACCTTCCACGACTCGCCACCATGCTGGCTCGCTCCCGACCGTTGCGCGGCGGAATAAGTGATCGTGTAAATCGTGCCCGGAGTAAATCCGTTGAGCAACTGCGCAAGAGTGCCGTAACCCTGGACAAAAGCCGCCTGCACTCCTTGCGGCGCGTTTGGATTGCTGAAGCCGCTGCCGTTGGCAATCAGCCCCGACCCGTTGCCGGGCGCGCCACTGAAAGTCCAGGAACCGCCGGATGGATTGTATTGGTAATTGCCGAAACCAATGCTCGGCGTTTCAAAGCTCAGATTAACATTCGTGTTGATCACCGTAATCACTGCCGCTGGCGAATCAACCACACTGCCTCCGTTGTAGTTGACTCGGGCAAACACGCTGTAAGTGCCGGTCGCCGGATTCATCCAGTTAAAATTGTAAGGCGGATTCGCCACCTGTCCGATCAGATTATTGGCGCCGTAATAAAATTGCACGTTGTTGATGATGTTTCCGTTGCTCGCCACGTTCGCCATCAAACTAAGAGCCGGGGGCACAATCGATGTGGCATTGTTAGTCGGCGCAGTCAGCGTCACCACCGGCGCCACAGGATGAATCGCGGGCGTGATCCGCACGTTGTCGAGAAACACGGTGTTGTCACCGCCCGCGAGGTCCGTTCCCACAAAACCCAGCGTATGAGTCGTCGCCGAGGCGGTAAAGCTCGCGGTAAAGGTGCTATAAAAGGTCGCCCCGGGGACATTGTTGCTCTTGATGACTCCACCATCGATGGTCACGTTCCAGCTCTCGCCGCCAACATTCACCGTGGACCGCTGCGCGGCGGAGTAGGTGATCGTGTAGGTCGTTCCCGGCGAGAAACCGGAGAGAAGCTGCGAAACAGCCCCGTTCTCCTGCACAAACGCCGCTTGAACGCCTTCGGGCGCATTCGGATTCCCAAATCCGCTGCCGTTGCCGACAATGCCCGAACCCGATGGGCTGGCGCCGCTGTATGTCCACACGGTCGCGGCCGGAGAATATTGAAAATTTCCGGAGCCGATGGCGGGTTGCTCAAATCCAAACACCGTCACGGTCGATGCTTGCGGTGTGACATTGATCTGGCTGGAGTTCGCTCCCTCGCCGCTGCCGTTCACCGCCGACACCACGTAATAATATATGACCCCATTGGCGAGGCCGCTGTTGAAGAAACTAAGCGCGCTCGTGGTGGCAAGGGTCGTATATGGCCCGCCGTCCACGGTCGCCCGCTTGACCCTGTAACTGGTCGCGCCGGGAGACGCCGTCCAATTTAAAGTCACTTGCGCGTTCCCGCCAGTTGCCGTTAACCCTGTGGGCGGCGGCGCAAACGTTCCCAGCGGGACAGAGAAATTTGCCAGGCGCGTCCTCCAGTCAAACTGATTGGCGCTGTTGAAATATTCGTTGCAGATCCAAAATGTGTTCTGCGCCACACCCGCTGAATTGATGTCCATCACGCAGGATGTGTAATCTCCATAACGTCCATCCGAGACAGCGCCGACCACCACCCGCAACGATGGCCGCATCGTGCCCACGGGGTCCGTCGCCGCCCGTCCCGCCACATACGTCGCCGTGGCTGACCCTTTGGCGGAACTCACTGAAACGTAATTCACTCCCAGACTCCCATTGGGCGCCACCGCAATCGACGGATCATTGACCCCTCCGCCGTCGGGGGGCACGATTATTCCACCCTGCAAAAATGATATACCGCTGCTGGTGTCCAGGAGATACCATCTTACCACGCCGGGATCCACCGGGCCTACCACCGCCAATTGGTTGCTGCGCCACGAGGTGTTGAACACCGATGCCGATTGTATCGGACCACCCAGGGGGACCTGGTAATCCGTATACGTCGGCGAACTTAAAATGTTCGACACCGCCACCACTTCAATTACTCCAAATGTTCCCCCCGTGCCGTTCGCGCCGTCACTGTTGCCCTCTACAAAATAAAACGGACCGCCAGGCGTCGCGCCGGCCATCGGCACCGGACGGCCAATACGCACAGACGATGGCGCGCTGATCAGCGTATACGCCAGGCTGACGTTGTTGCTCGACGCAATCACCGCAAACTGGTTGTTGAAGCCGTTGACGTGAACGACGTACGCGTCGCCGTTGTATCCAATCCCGTTCCCACCGTAGCCATCCCAAATGCCGGGCACGCCAATATATATCTTGTGCCAGCTTCCCCTCGGATCCGAGGTGTCTGAAACTGCGAAAACCACCCCGTTGGTGGACAGCTCTTCCGCCGCAAATCGCCCCGAGTTCTCGTTATAAATCACATGCCCATCGCCACCCGTCGGGTATCCAAAAAAGGCGTCTCCATTCGTGCCGGAAATGAAGCTCCCGTTTTTATCGTAGATGTTCAGGTTGTCGCTGGTGTTGACGTATTCAACAATGTAATTGGGACCACAAGCCGCATTGGGATCCGGTGGCGCGACTCCATTCAAAGCTCGTTGCCCATCTACATTCACTGAAATTGTAACCTGTGCGATTCCGGGAATCGCGCAGAGCAATGAAATGGCCAGTGTGAAGACAAAAAGGACGTAATAGGCGATTTTCATTTATTTGAACTCACACGGCGCGTGTCACTTCTTCAGGGGGATTTGACGTCCACTTTGGA
>DASXHY010000285.1:0-2222 GCA_036488095.1 Verrucomicrobiia bacterium
TGCAACGAACGCGACGCGAAAGTGTCGGTGTTCGATCATGGTTTGTTGTACGGCGACGGCATTTTCGAGGGCATTCGCGCTTACAATGGCCGCGTGTTCCGTCTCAAGGAACACATCGATCGCCTGTTCTATTCCGCCAAAGCGATCCTGCTGACAATCCCGATGTCGCGCGAGAAAATCTCCGCGGCGGTCATCGAAAGCTGCCGCCAGAATAAAATTCGCGACGGTTACATCCGGCTCGTGGTCACGCGCGGCGTGGGAACGCTCGGCTTGAATCCGAATCGTTGCAAAAATCCATCGGTGATTTGCATCGCGGACAAAATCCAGGTTTATCCGAAGGAACTTTACGATCGCGGAATGGATATCGTGACGGTGCCGACGGTGCGCAATTTGCACAGCGCGCTCAACCCGGCCATCAAGTCGCTGAATTATCTCAACAACATTCTCGCGAAGATCGAGGCCAACAACGCGGGCGTGGAAGAAGCCGTGATGTTGAATGCCGAGGGCTTTGTGGCCGAGTGCACGGCGGACAATATTTTCATCATCAAAGACAACAAGCTGTTCACCCCGCCGTTGTCGGCTGGGGCATTGTACGGTGTCACGCGCCAGGTGGTGATGGAATTGGCGCGGGAATCCGGGCTGGCGGTCAGCGAACCGAATCTGACGCGCTACGATTTGTTCAATGCGGACGAATGTTTTCTCACCGGCACGGGGGCGGAGATTGTGCCCATCGTGAAGATTGACGGGCGCGTGATTGGCAATGGCAAACCGGGGCGGCTCACGAAAAAGCTGGTTGGGGAGTACCACTCCTTGACTAAAGCTTCCGGCGAGCCGATATACGAATAGACGATTATGCTGTGCTGCATTTGCAAGGAACGCGAAGCCACCGTGCATTACACCAAGATCGACGGTGACAAGGTGCAGAAGGTCGATCTCTGCGAGGAATGTTCCAAGACCAAAGGTGTGAATGACCCGGTGGGCTTTGAACTGGCCGACCTGTTGCTCGGGCTGGGCGCGTCCAAGGAGATTGAGCAGGCTTCCGGCGGAGCGGAAATCAAATGTCCCCGTTGCGGTTTCACGCAGGCGGATTTCAAAAAGGCCGGGCGGCTCGGTTGCTCGGAATGCTACAAGACTTTCGCGGAAGGGCTCGATGGCCTGCTCAAGACGATGCACAAAGGCACGCGGCACATTGGCAAAGTTCCGGAGGCGTTGCGCCAAACCCGGGAATTGTCGGATCGCCTGAAGTCGTTGCAGAAAAAATTGACGAAGGCCGTCGAGGACGAAAATTTCGAGCAGGCCGCTTCGTTGCGCGATGAAATCAAGCAGATGAGCGCGCGCTTGAGTAATATTTCTGTTGGTTAAATATGTTAAATTGTTAAATGAGTTAAATGAGTGAACGCGAACGGGCACCTTGCTATCACGCGCCATTCTTCTTTTGAACTGATTTAACCATTTAACTTATTTAACTAATTTAACTGATTTGAGATGACCATTCATGAATTTCTTGAACCGCCCGCCAGCACCGCGCGGCGCAAAGGGCCGCACGATCGGATCGTGATGTCGAGCCGCGTCCGCCTGGCGCGCAATATCAGAGACGCCGCCTTCCCCGGCTGGGCGAAAAAGCCTGAGCGCGTCCGAATCCTCGATGCCATCCGGCCCGCAGTGTCCGCGTTGCCGGAAATGAAAGACGCGTTTGCGGAGTCGATGGACAACCTTTCGACGCTCGATAAGCAAATTTTGGTGGAACGCCATCTTATCAGCCGCGAACACGCCGCCAAAAGTTCCGGTAGCGGCCTCGTATTGAACCGCGAAGAGACTCTTTGCGTAATGATCAACGAAGAGGATCACATGCGGATGCAGGCGCTGCGGCCCGGTTTGCAGATTCGCAATGCCTGGAATGCCATCAACCAGGTGGACTCCGAGCTCGAGAAGAAATTGGATTACGCTTTCAACCCCGATCTCGGTTACCTGACCGCCTGCCCTACTAATATAGGAACAGGTATCCGGGTCAGCGCCATGTTGCACCTGCCCGGCCTGGTTTTGGCCGAGCAAATCAATCCCATCATCCAATCCGTCAATAAACTGGGGCTGGCGGTGCGCGGCCTTTACGGCGAAGGCACCGAGGCGCTCGGAAATGTCTTTCAGGTGTCCAATCAGATGACCCTGGGCGAGTCGGAAACCGGGATTGTGGAGCGGCTGGAAAAGGTGCTCGGCCAGATCAT
>DASXHY010000321.1:0-2500 GCA_036488095.1 Verrucomicrobiia bacterium
TTAATATCAATCTGCGGCTGGACAACGCACGTTTCTGCGCCCGGGACGGGCGCACTCCGCCGTAACGGGCGCTCCCTTTCAAGCCTCCCCGCCGCCAAAAATCCGCTCGTGCTCCTGCATGGCGTAGCGGTCGGTCATTCCTGCCAGATAATCACACACGGCGCGATAGACTCCGAGTTTCCGGATGCGTTTGCGGGCGTGCTCGCCGATCTCTGACGGGTGCTTCACATAATACGCGAACAGGTCGCGCAATAATTGTTTCGCGCGCAGGTGCGGCTCGTTCACTACGGGATTGAAATACAGATTTTTGTAGAGATATTTGCGCAGCTCGATATTCAGCTTGCGGCGCTCGGGACTGTATTGAATGAGAGCTTTGGGAAAGAGCCGGACGTCGTCCGCCGACTGCACCCTGGCCGCCAGGATCATGCGTTCGCTCGTTTCGACCACGTCCTTCACCTGCAAATCGATGATGGTGCGGATTGTGAAATAACGGCGACATTCATCCGGCAAATTTCCGTGCTCCTTTTTGACGAGGCGCGCGGCGTACGCCCAGATGCGGACTTCGCGCGCGAGCTTTTTTTCGGAGAGCAACCCGGATTCGAGGCCGTCATCGAGGTCGTGGCTGTAGTAAGTAATTTCGTCCGCGAGATTGGCGATTTGCGCTTCGAGCGAGGAATTTTTCGCGTTGAAATCGGCGCATTTGCTCGGATGATCGAACGCCGTGTAATGCTTGACCAATCCTTCGCGGACTTCCCAGCTCAGGTTCAGCCCTGGGAAATCCGGATATTTTTGTTCCAATTCCTCCACGATGCGCAGGCTGTGGCGATTGTGCTCAAAGCCGCCATGCTTTTTCATCAAATCATCAAGGACGGTCTCGCCTTTGTGGCCGAAGGGGGAATGGCCGAGGTCGTGCGCGAGCGCGATGGCCTCGGCGAGGTCTTCGTTGAGCTTGAGCGGGCGGGCGATGTTCCGCGAAATCGCGGCGACTTCCATGGTGTGGGTCAGGCGCGTGCGGAGATGGTCGCCGGTGCCGTTGAGGAAGACCTGGGTTTTGTATTCCAGGCGGCGGAAGGCGCGCGAATGAATCACGCGGTCGCGGTCGCGTTGATATTGGGTGCGCCATTCGGGCGGCGGTTCCGTGTATTTGCGGCCGCGCGTGTCTGCGCTAAGTTGCGCGTAGGGCGCGAGGATACGGCGCTCGATTTCTTCGAGTTCAATGCGTGTGCGCGGCATGGGGAAGGCTAGAGGAACGGGCTGCTGGAAGTCAATTGGCGCGCGCGGAGAACGTTCTAGTTTGGTTTATTCGGATACCATCTTCGCGTCACCCAGTAGCGAATGATTAGCGTTGCCGGAAATATCAATAGCCATCCCATTTTTTCGTACCTCTTCCAAACACAGATTAACATGAGTACAAGACCAATGCCGCTTATCGCCCACCACCAAATTCGGATCTGTCTTTCGGTCATTTCTTTCCCTTCACGTCTTTGACGATTTGAATCTAAATCCAGCTCTGGATCGTACGCGGATTGGTAGGGCGCGTCACTCCGTGCGCGCCGCTGGTTGGATCACCCAAAAACGGCGCGCACGGAGTGACGCGCCCTACCTACTAGTTCGCCAGCAGATGCTGGACAGAAATGCCGCGCAACTCGAAGAGGCGGCGGATCGTGTCTTCGATCAGGTTGTTCGGGCATGAAGCGCCGGCGGTGACTCCCACCGTGACCTTGCCGGACGGCAGCCAATCCGGTGTTTCCACTTCGGTATGCTTGTGCTGGTCGTAATGCACGATCAATTTGTCCGAAACCATTTTGGCCGCGTTTTTGATGAAATACGTGGGCAGCTTGGCTTCGCCCATCTCGGCGAGGTGCGACGTGTTGGAAGAATTATAACCACCGATGACGATGAGCAAATCCATGGGCTCGCGCAAAAGCTTTTGCAGCGCGTCCTGCCGGTCCTGCGTGGCGCCGCAAATCGTATCGAAAAAGCGGAAATGCTTTTCGATCTCACTCTCGCCGTATTTCTTGATCATTGCCTGCTTGATGCGGCGTTGGACCTCCTCCGTTTCGCCGCGCAACATCGTCGTCTGGTTCGCCACGCCCACGGCCTGAAGATGAGTATCGGGCTCAAAGCCGGCGGAATACGCGCCCTTGAATTTTTCGAGAAATTCGTTTTTATCGCCGCCGTGCAGGATGTAATTGCAGACATAGTCCGTTTCCGCCAGCGTGAAAACGACGAGATAATGGCCGCTGCCGTAAGCGCGCGCCTGCGAAGTGGTGGCTTTGGTTTCCTCGTGCTTGGCCTTGCCGTGAATGATGCTCGTGACGTTTTCCTTGGAATATTGCCGCACGCGTTTCCACACGCTCATCACGTCGCCGCAGGTCGTGTCCACGATTTCGCAACCCTTGTCGATGATCTTCTTGCGCGTGCCCACTTCGGTTCCGAAGGCGGGAATGATGACGGCATCTCCGGATTTTAACAGGGAGAGTTCTTCTTCCGTGGGCTT
>DASXHY010000355.1:0-5724 GCA_036488095.1 Verrucomicrobiia bacterium
GCTCGTCATTAAGTGGCTGGCTATCATCATCGTCGGGGGACTGTTCTACGCTGTCGTGGGCGATGTGATTTCGGATAACACAGTATTTACGCATCTGGCCGCTTACGAGTTGGCCTATGTTGTCATAGCTTTATTCATCACTGTCGCATTTTTAGCCATCAAAAAGATGGCGAATGGCAAATTGGTGGCCAGCGATGTTTTCGGCAGCGGGGAATATTACCTCGGAATGATCGCCGGCCTGGTGCGTTACACGTGCATCGTGATTTTCGCGCTGGCGTTCCTGAACGCGCCGCTTTACACGAAGGCTGAAATCGATGCCGACCTGAGATTTCAAAATGACGTTTACGGCAGCGACTTTTTTCCGAAACTCTACAGCGTGCAATCGGATGTTTTTGAAAAATCATTCGTCGGGCCGCACATCCATAATGAGCTTGGTTTTCTTCTGATTAAAAGTACGCCTCGAGAGGTGAAAGAAATTCGTAAGGAACGGGAAATCGGGATGACGAATTGAGAAGGAAAACAATTCGTTAACCACGGATGGACACGGATTAACACGGATACGGAATCGCATGAGTAAAGTCTTTACGCGAATTTCACGAATTTTCGCGAATTACAAAGTGCAGAATCGAATTCGTGTTAATTCGTGAAATTCGCGTAAAAGGATTTTTTCGTTTTGTGTTTCTCCGTGTCCATCCGTGGTTTGATTTGCTTCGTTCGTGTTTCCTGAAATAATTGCTTCCGTCCGCCGCATCCGGCATTCTGGCTTCTCATGGCCGGCTTGTTTTCTTCCGCAACTCTGGAACAAATTCGCGCAGCCAGCGACATCGTGGACGTCATCGGTTCCTATTTGCCGCTGAAACGCGCGGGGGCGAATTTTGTCGCGCTCTGCCCCTTTCACAAGGAGAAGTCGCCCAGCTTCAACGTCAATCCGCATCGCCAGATATTTCATTGCTTTGGCTGCCACAAGGGCGGCGATGTTTTTACCTTCGTCAAGGAATACGAGAGCATTGATTTTGTGGAATCGGTCAAGCGCCTGGCCGACCGCGCGAAAATTCCGCTGGAATACGACCAGAGCCCCGGCGAGCAACAGTCGAAGCATCTCAAGGAAACGTTGCTGCAAATCCACGAGCAAATCGCCCAGCGCTGGCACAATTGTCTGCTCAACGAAGCCGCCGGGCAGGTCGCGCGTGATTACCTTGCCAAACGCGGCGTGTCGGCGGAGGCAATAAAACTTTTTCGGCTCGGCGCCGCGCCGGATGCGTGGGATGACACGGTGAATTGGGCGCGCAGCAAGGACCACGATATCGCCATGGTCGAAAAATCCGGCCTCGTTATTCGCAAGGAGGAAACCGGAAATTACTACGACCGTTTTCGCGGGCGGCTGATGTTCCCAATTTGCGACGAGCAGGGCAGGGTGATCGGTTTCAGTGGCCGTGTTTTGTCCGGCGACGAAAAAACCGCCAAGTATGTCAACTCGCCCGAGACGCCGATTTTTACCAAGAGCAAAGTGTTTTTTGGGCTGGATAAATCCAAGCGCGCGATTCTGGATGCGGGGGTTGCCATTATTTGCGAGGGGCAGTTGGATTTGATCGCGTGTTTCATGGGCGGCGTGCAAAACATTATTGCGCCGCAGGGCACGGCGTTCACGGATCAGCATGCGCGGATCCTGAAGCGTTACGCGGACGAGGCGGTGTTGTGTTTTGATTCGGATGAAGCCGGCCAGAACGCGATTGTGCGCTCGCTCGATCATCTGCTGGCGTCGGGGCTGGCGGTGCGCGTGGCGGTGGTGCCCCGGCCGCATGACCCGGACAGTTTTATCAAAGCGAACGGCGGAGAGGCGTTTCGCCAGTTGGTTAAAAATGCGGAGGGATTTTTCGATTACTATTTGAACCGGCTTTGCGCCACGAATGACGCGGCCACGGACAAGGGCCGGCAGGCAATTTTACGCGGCATGGCGGAGGCGGTATACAAGACCGACAATAACGTTTTGATCGACAAGTTCGCGCAGAAAACGGCGTTGCGCTTGGGTGTATCGGAAGAGGCGGTGCGGGCCGAATTCAAAAAGCTCTCGCGTATAACACCGGCGGTGGTGGAGGCGCAGGAGGAGGCGATTGAAACGCCACGACCCTCGGAGCATGAATTCTGGCTCCTCAAATTGATCTTCCTGAATGAAGAGCTTGCACCATGGTACGCGGCGAATTTGCAGCCCGATTGGATCCAGCATCCGCTCACGCAACAGATTTTTGCAAAGCGCATCGAGGCGCATCGGACGGGGGCGTGGACCAGCCTGGGCGCTTTTTTGGACGGATGCGAAACGGCTGAGATGCGAAACCTGGTCACCGAAGCCGCGACGGAAGGCCGGCGCATTCCCAATCCGCAACAACAGTTGGTCGATGTCGCGCTTCGTTTACGCAATCAATTTATTGATCGCCAACTCGCGAATGCGATGCAGCGCATGAAACAGCCTGAAGTAGACGATGCGGAGCGGCTCGAGTTGGATCGTCAGCGGAACGTGTTGCGGCAAATGAAACGCCAGCCGATGCCGCCGCCGCCGGCGTAGCGCCTTTAGTTCTGCCGTCGCGGTATTGTCGGTATTGTTTTTGCGGGGCCAGTCTCCACGGTATCTCAACGCATATGGAAAAGCGCCAGAGGGCTGGCGCAGTCCAGGACGCTGTCGCGAGTCATCGGGCCCAAATGCTCCGCCAGGTTTTGGAGTGCGGCGGCCCTCCACCGCTTTCTGATGCGAGAAAATTGCCGCCGCACTACATTTCTGAATTTGGCGCGGCTCGTCGAAATGTGTATTGACGCCGCGCGAGGGCGCGATTTAACTCGGCGGATGAGAATCGTTGCCTATTTTGCCACCATGCTCGTTGCGACGGGCCTGGTGGGTTGTTCGTGGGGAAAACACAAAAGCTCGCCACCGCCGGCTAGTGTTGATTTTTCGCACTCCACGACCAGTGCAACCAATGCGGCCGCCGACAAATTTCTGGTCACGCCGGACGAAGGGGTGAATGGGCGCGTCGCTTCGGTGAATGAAAATCTCCGGTTCGTGGTGCTCACGTTTCCGCTTGGTCAATTGCCGCCAATGGACTCGCGCATGAACGTTTTTCGCAACGGAGCAATTGTAGGCGAAGTGAAAATCAGCGGCCCACAACAGAATTTTAATTCCGTGGCGGATATCGTTTTGGGCGACGCGAAAAAGGGCGATGAAGTGCGGCAGAAGTGACGGTGGTTCGCAAAAAGTTGATTTGGTAGGGCGCGTCGCGCCGAGTCGTGAGAAAATCCAGGATCGTGGCGCTTGTCTGGCACGGCGCGCACGGAGTGACGCGCCCTACCACCTCGGCGATCCAATCAATCCTCAGATGCCTTGCGGCGTTCGCCGATGATTTCTTCGAGCGCTTTCACCGTCTTGGGCAGGGATTGCTTCTGGTACGGCGAATGGAGATTGAAATAAATTCCGCACAACGGCCGGTCAGAATCGCTTTGGCTGAGAATCACGGTCACGTGTTTATCGAGGGCGATGCCGTGGCGGAGTTGCGGTCCGCGCGTTTCGTACGCGCGAATGGCTTTGGCCATGAGGGAGTTCAGCGAGGCTTCAAATTCTTCGGGAACTTTATCGATGTTGATGACGTAGGAATCATACGTCTTCATGGCTTGCGCCATTTCATCTTTGAAAGTGTCAACAGTCACGGAGGTTAGAATAAAAAGTTCTTTGTAAAAGTGAAGTAAAATCTGGTCTCACCGCGATTTTAGGCACATTTCGGGCTGTAATTGGCCCGACAATGAGGCCCGTCAATACCGTATATCGGGTAATTCGGGAATTGCTTAGGTCTGGAATCGCCTCCGTTTTTTGGACAGCGGTCAATCCATGTCATTAATTCGCTGCTTCAGCTGGCTATTTCGCGAAGGCCGAAGGTTCCGTAACCGTTTCAGCGGCTTTTTCGGCGCGCTGAAACCGCTGAAGCGGTTGAAACATTGCACCACGCGCGGGGCGTGCACCCAGCTAAAGCAGGGTGTTAATGAGAGTGTCGGCGGAATTCCAAAAAAATTTCACAGTCGAGGATTCAACTGTTTCATCCCTTACTAAAGCATCCGCACGGAAGCGAGGGTGTCGAAGCGGGGACCTTGTTTTTCATCCAGTGGAATGCGAGAAAGGAAAACCGTGAGCAACGCTACGAGCAATATCCAGATCACGGGTATAAATGCCAAACGCAATCGCCTCCACTTCGGGCGATAAAAATATCGCGCAGGGACAAATAAATGAAAGAGGCTCCAACTGAGAATGCCAAACGAAAGACTAAGAATAGCGCTAATCCAGCGAAGGTATGGATATGTTGCTTGCAGCATATAACCCAGGAGTCCGGCGATGCCAAGCAGCAGCGATGTAGTCAGGAGCTTTTTCATAGTGCCCTTCACGTCTCGACTCTGCCTCCGTGAAATACGCCTGTCCAGCGATTTTTGGAATCAACTGTTTGCTTGGAAGTCACTTCAACTCCGCCGCTAATTGCTGCCCGAGTTCCGACGCTTCTTTGACGAGCCGTCTCCCTTCCGCTCGGCGCATTGGGCCGTTGGCGAAGGACAGGGCGCGTATGAAAATTTTATCGTTCAGAATTTCGCCGTAGGCGGCGACGGGGCTTTGGCAGCCGCCGCCCATGCCGGACAAAAAGACGCGTTCGGCGGTGACGCATTGGAAGGTGTTGAAATCATTCAGGCGCTCGCAAATTTTTACGATGCGCTCGTCATCCGCGCGGGTCTCAATGCCGATCGCGCCCTGGCCGACGGCGGGCAGCATCACGTCGAGGTCTAGGACTGACGCCAGAAGGCCGTCCGGGACGGCGTCGCCGTGGATTTTGCCGTCGTCGGAAATGGTGAAGTTCAGGCGCGTCATGCCGGCGAGCGCGAGGATGGTGCCATCGAGTTCGGCGCGGTCGGCGACTTTCTGCATGCGCGTGGTGACGTTGCCGCGGATTTCCACCACGTTGAGGTCGGGCCGGGCGGCGAGCAGTTGCGCCTTGCGCCGCGTGCTGCTGGTGGCGATGGTCGCGCCTTTGGGAAAACTTTTCAACGTGCTGTTGGGCTTCAATCCTTTCAACGCAGCCTGGCCCGGAATCCGGTTTTTCTTTTGGTGGTTTTCCGGATCGGCGAAATAATCCGCGTCGCGATAAATCAGCACGTCGCGCACGTCGGCGCGCTTAGGCGTGGCGGCGAGAATCAGGCCAACGGGCAGTTCCGTGGGCAAATCTTTCAGGCTGTGAACGGCGATGTCCGCCTGGCCTTTCACGAGCGCCACTTCGAGTTCCTTCGTGAACAAACCTTTGGGCAAACCACCTTCGACTTTTGCCATGGACGCTTTTTGCAATTTGTCGCCGGTGGTTTTGATGATCTGCAATTCAAAGCGCAGTTGGGGGAAAAGCCGGCGGCACTCGGCGGCGATCATATTGGATTGCGCGAGGGCGAGGGCGCTGCCGCGGGTGCAGATGATGATGGGGCGTTCGGGGGGCACTTAAAGGTTTCGAGTTTCGGGTTTCGTGAGTCAGGGCTTTGGATTTCACCTAAATTGGTAGGGCGCGTCGCTCCGCGCGCGCCGCGGGTTGTCCAGTGCCGTGGCGCGTTATCCGATCGGTGCGCGCGGAGCGACGCGCCCCACCAGAAAGCGTTTTCAGCCAATCAGCGTAATTCATATTGAACCTTTCGATTTGGATTCACGGAACACGGAGCACGGAA
>DASXHY010000406.1:0-3735 GCA_036488095.1 Verrucomicrobiia bacterium
GCCTTGGCTGCCGGGCTCGCGCGGAGGCTGGGTGAAATGCAAGTGGTCGATTTCGTGAAAGATTCAGTCACCGAACCCGATCTGCCTCACTACGGATTGGCTCCCGCGCCCGCACGAACATACATCCTCAAATGGGCAAACTCGCCGACCGCGACCAATCCCCCCACGGAATTGGATTTCGGAACCAACAGCAGCAACCAGGTTTTCGCGCGGCGCATTGGGGAAGACGCGGTTTACGGCATCGCCCCATTGGATTTCGAAGCCTTGCCTTCGGCGAGCTGGGAATTGCGCGACCGGCACATCTGGAACTTCGAGGTAAACGACGTGGCCCGCATCACCGTCCAGCAAAACGGAAAAACGCGCGAGATTCTCCATAACGGCACCAATGGCTGGTCGTTGGCCAGCAGTTCCAGCGGCATCATTAATGACTCGGCAATTGAAGACACCGCGCGCGAGTTGGGTCACCTGACGGCGTTCACCTGGGTCGGTCACGGTGCCGCGAAACTCGCGGGATTTGGATTTACTCCGGGAGGCTATCGCATTTCCATCGAATTAAAGAGCGGCGAGAAGTTGGAGGTTCAATTCGGCGTCGCGTCGCGCCTGGACGTGCCCTACGCTTCGGTCGCATTGAACGGTGAGCCGTGGATTTTCGAGTTCCCACCGGACCTATACGCGTCGATCCAGTTTTGCCTGGCGATTCCCCCGCCCCCCTGACATGGCGAAGCAAGAACCATCAGGCCGCTGGCGCCGTTTTCGCGTCATCTTTCGCCGGTGCCGCATCACCCTGCTGCTCGTCATTTTGGCGTTCACGGGCGGACTGCTTTATCTCAACAGCATCGGCTTGCCCGGTTTCATCAAAAAGCCGTTGCTGCAAAAACTTCATGATCGCGGCCTCGATATGCATTTCACGCGGCTGCGCTGGCGGCCGGTTCAAGGGATCGTGGCGGAAAATGTTTTCTTCGGCCGCACCAACGATGTCTCCAGCCCGCAATTGACCGCCCGGGACGTCCAGTTGCGGCTGGATTACCGCGCAATGCTCAAGCGGCAATTCCAGGTAAACTCACTCGCCCTGCGCGACGGCCGCCTGGCGTGGCCCGTCGTCTCCAGCAACGAGCCGCCGCGCGAATTATCCATCGAGAAAATCCAGACCGACGTTCAATTGCTCACCAACGACGTTTGGGAACTCGATGACCTGCACGCGCAATTTGCCGGCGCGGACATCCAGATCTCCGGCGCGCTGACCAACGCCTCCGCGGTTCGCGAGTGGAAATTGTTTTCTCGCGCGCAACCGCCCAGGCCGGGAACGCTGCAAAACCGCCTGCGTCACCTCGCCGATGCTCTCGAACAAACTCACTTCGCCGCTTCGCCACGATTAAGGCTCGATTTGCGTGGCGACGCCCGCAATGTCGACAAAACATCCGTTCGCTTTTTCGTCAATGCCCCAGGCGCGGACACGCCCTGGGGTATCGTCGGCGGCGTCCGATGTTCTGTCCTGCTTACCCCTCCGAGGAGCAACCAGTTGTCCCGTGCCGAAATCAATTTGCAAACGGCCAACGCCGACACCCGCTGGGGCGCGACCACAAACCTGGCGCTCACACTTCAGCTCTTCTCGGGGGAACAGGACACGAACATCGTCCGCGCCGAGCTGGAGCTTACGGCGGATTCGGTGCATAGCCGGTCCAATCACGCGGACAACGTTCATTTCACGGCCCAATGGCTCGATTCATTGACCAACGGTCTCCCCATTTCAGGCCGCGGCGAATTGCAGGCGAGCAACGCCGTCACTCCCTGGGGCAGCGCCCGGCAAATTCACCTGGCGGGCGCCTTGCTGCCCTCGACCAATCCCCCGGCAATCGATGCGCGATGGGCCTGGTGGACAAATTTCGCGGCTTACCCGGTTGACCTCGAATGTAGCGCCTACGGAGTTCATTCGCCTAAACTTGACGTCGATGAAATCCGCTGCGCCGCACAATGGCATGGGCCGAATTTGAGCGTGGAAAAACTTTCCGCGAAACTCTATGGCGGAACGCTCAACGCCAGCGCCAGATTGAACGTCGCCACTCGGGCAACCACTTTCGATGTCACTTCCGATTTCGACGCCAAAAAAATCACTCCGCTGCTCACGCCCATGGCGCGCGAATGGATGGCGAATTATTCCTGGAACTATCCCCCGCACGTGCAGAGCGAAGGCTCTTTTACTTTGCCCGTGGCCGTGTGGACGAACCGGAATCCGGATTGGCGGGGCGAATTGCGGCCCACGCTCTGGCTGAACGGGCAATTTCACGCGGTGGATGGCGCATTCCGCGGCATCCACGCCTTGACTGCCGATTCGCACTTCAGTTACTCCAATATGTGCTGGCGCCTGCCCGACCTCGTCGCGACGCGGCCCGAAGGCCGCCTGATTGTCTTTCACGAAAGCAACGACCGCACCAAGGATTTTTATTTTCGCGCGCACAGCACCATTGACCCGCTCGCGGTGCGCCCGCTGCTGGACACCAACCAACAACGCATCTTAAAGTTCTTTTCCCTCACGCAACCGCCGGTCGTCGATGGAGAGGTCTGGGGAAAATGGCATGAGCACGACCGGATTCATGCCCGGGCTCACGTGGCCGTCACGAACTTCACCGTGCGTGGCGAATCGGCCGATTACTTTCAAACGGCATTGGAATACACGAACCGGATTCTGACCCTGCTCCAGCCGCAGGCACAGCGCGCCGGCACGCAGGAACTCAGCGCCGCCAGCATGAAACTCGTTTTCGACGAGCAAAAAATATTCCTGACCAACGGGTTGAGCACCGCCGATCCCGAGGTGGTGGCGCGTGTCATCGGACCGCACGTCACGCACGCCATCGAGCCGTATCATTTCCTGCGCCCGCCGGTCGTCCGCGCGGAAGGCATCATCCCCATGCGCCACGAAGAAGACGCGGACTTGCATTTTCAGGTGGATGGCGGGGATTTTGAATGGTGGAAATTTCAATTGCCGCGCGTTACCGCGAAAATAGATTGGGTCGGCGAAGACCTTGCGTTGACGAATATTCGGACGGAATTTTATCTCGGCAAAGCCAGCGGCGCCGCCCATTTCGAGTTCAATAAAATGAACCACAACGCGAATTTCAATTTCAACTTTATCGCCGCCGACGCCAATTTGCATCTGCTCGCCAAGGACCTTGCCGACGGCAAAACAAACAAACTCGAGGGATTGTTGACCGCACGCATTGAAATTACGAATGGAATTACCGGCAACTGGCAAACCTTGCAGGGCGCGGGCCGCGTGGATTTGCGCGACGGATTGATTTGGGACATCCCCATCTTCGGAATTTTTTCGCCGGTGCTCGACACGGTTATGCCGGGCTTGGGCAGCAGCCGCGCCCGGCAGGGTTCCGCGAGCTTCGTGATCACGAACGGCGTGATCGATTCAGAAGATTTGAAAATAGAAACGCTGATGGCGCGCCTGCGATACCGGGGCACGATTGACATGAAAGGAATTGTGAACGCGCGCATGGAAGCCGAGCTGTTGCGGAACACGTGGGTCATCGGTCCCGTGTTGAGCCTCGCGCTCTGGCCGGTCAGCAAAACATTCGAATACCAAATCACCGGCACGATCCATAAGCCAAAGAGCGAGCCGGTGTACATCCCCAGGATTTTCTTCCTGCCTCTCCACCCGGTGCAAACGATCAAGGACATGATCCCGGAACAAACAGCGCCCGCTACCAATGGACCTCCCGCGACTGCGCA
>DASXHY010000440.1:0-7672 GCA_036488095.1 Verrucomicrobiia bacterium
ATAGGGGGGGCGGAGCGCCAGCTTGTCCGGCGTAGCTTCAGCGAAGTCGGACGTCCCGCCGGCAGTCTCAGTTGCAAGAAAGAGGGTGCGCCCTCCCGCTTTTTAACGGCCACTTTGCTCTTTAACTCCGCCCCGATTCTCCTAACCTCGCGCAAACTTATGAACACAAAAGCTCTCCTGTTTTCCGCGGTCGTCAGCCTGGCTGCCTTGGCATCCATCCCCGCTTCGGCGCAAGCGCCCAAAGTGGATTTCCCCTCGCCCAGCCCGGCCAGTACTTTGAAGCAGCGCGTCGGCCTGACCGACATTGAAATTGTTTACTCCCGGCCCAGCGCCAAAGGCCGCCCCATTTTTGGCGGACTCGTTCCCTTCGGGAAAGTGTGGCGCACCGGCGCCAATGCCTCGACCACGATTTCCTTCAGCACGGCCGTCAAGTTGAACGGGACCGAAATCCCCGCCGGCAAATATTCGCTCTTCACCATTCCCGGAGAATCGGAATGGACCGTGATCATCAACAAAGACACCAAGTCCAGCCCCTTCGCCTACAACGCCAGCAATGACGTCGCGCGCATCACCGTTCCGGCCGTCGATATAGCCGAGAACATCGAGACCTTCGGCATCATGATTGACGCCATCCGCGACGACTCGGCGAAGATTGATTTATTGTGGGAACACACGGTCGTCCAGATTCCTCTCACCCTCGACCTCGTCAGCACGCTGCGTCCGCAAATCGACGCCGCAATGTCCGGGTCCGGCGAGAAAAAGCCGTATTACCAGGCCGCCATGTTTTATTACGACCACGATTTGGATTTGCAGAAGGCGAAAACGTGGATTGAAATGGCCGCTCTATCCAACGAGACCTATTACGTCGTCAATTTGAAGGCGAAAATCCTGGCGAAATTGGGCGACAAGGAAGGCGCCATCGCCGCCGCCAAGCGTTCCTCCGAACTCGCGGCCAAAACCGATGGAGCCAGCGGCTATTTAAAATTGAATCAGGACCTCATCGACAGTCTCAAGTAGGATGTCGAGTGGACGAAAGACAAGACCCGGTTACCTTGAGGCGAATCGAAGCGTCCATATACGAGAACCAACGGGACTATTATGAACAAAATCAAATCTGCTCTGATCATCGCCAGCCTCCTCGGCGCTCTGCCGTTGATGGCCCAACAAAAACGCGTCAGCCCGCACGAGACCGTTAGCGCGGTGTCCGGCGGAAACCGGGTCACGCTCGTTTATGGCCGGCCTTACACCAAAGACCCGCATAGCGGTGAGGCACGCAAAATCTGGGGCGGCCTCGTTCCTTACGGACAGGTCTGGCGGACGGGCGCTGATGAATCCACGCTTTTCATCACGCAAAAGCCGATTGTTCTCGGCGGAACGCCCATTCCTGCCGGCGCTTATACATTGTACACGCTTCCCGCTGAAGACGGTTCGGCCAAATTGATCGTCAACAAACAAATCGGCCAGTGGGGCACTCAATATGATGAGAAGCAGGACCTCGCGCGCGTGGATCTGAAAAAAGAGACGCTCGATAAGCCGGTGGACCAATTCACGATGGAAGTAACCCGCAATGGCGAATTGAAAATGATGTGGGAAAATACAGGTTACTCCGTCGATTACACGGTGCAGAAGTAAGACGATCCGAATTCTCGAACCGTAGCAGCCGACGTGAGGAGGCTCTAATTTTCCCCGAAAAGTATGAGCCTCCTCAAGTGCTTCAACACCATGATAACTCCACGCCCGCGACTTTTAGCCGTGTGTTTGCTTTTATTTTTTCCAATCATGCAACACGCCGCCGAAACCCCCTCCCCGGCCGCCATATTGCAGGACCTCCGCAGCTTTCGCGAAATGGGCAGCGTGCTCTACGTCGCGGCGCATCCCGATGACGAGAACACCGTCCTGATTGCGTATCTCGCCCGCGGACTGAACTACCGCACGGCGTATCTCTCCCTCACCCGCGGCGATGGCGGACAAAACGTTCTCGGCCCGGACTTCGATGAAAAACTAGGTGTGGCCCGCACCCAGGAATTACTCGCGGCGCGGCGGCTCGATGGCGGGCGGCAGTTTTTTTCCCGCGCGGTCGATTTCGGATTCTCCAAAGACTACCGCGAGACGCTAAACATCTGGGGCAAGGACGCCGTTTTGTCGGATGTGGTCCGCGTGATTCGCACCTTTCGCCCGGATGTTATTGTCACTCGTTTTTCGACCATACCCGGCGGCACACACGGCCACCACACGGCCTCCGCGGTGCTTGCGCTGGAGGCGTTCAAGCTCGCCGGCGACACCAACGCCTATCCCGACCAACTCAAAACCCTCGCGCCGTGGCAGCCGAAGCGCATTCTCGTCAATGGCCGCGGCGACGGCGAAAACGGTTTGCACATGGAAATCACGGGCAACGATCCCGTCTCGGGCCTTTCATTCGTCGAACTCGCCGGCCGCAGCCGTGCGATGCACAAGACGCAAGGCTTCGGCGGATTCGGCGGTGGAGGCGGCGGCGCACGGACCGAATCCTTTGAACTGCTCGCCGGCGAGCCGGCTACCAATAATATTTTCGAAGGCGTGGCCACGACGTGGGAGCGCTTCCCCGGCGGAGCAGAAATCGGCAAGCTCGCCGACGAAATCATCACACAGTTCGATGAGAAAAATCCCGCCGCAAGCGTGCCCGTCTTGTTGAAACTGCACCATCAACTTGCCGCGCTGAAGTCAACCGACCCACTCGTGACCGAAAAACGCGAACAGCTAGATCGTATTTTGCAACATTGCCTCGGCCTCGAAATCGAAACGACCATTCCGCAGGCTGAATTTGTCCCCGACGAAAAATTGCCGCTGCACAGCACCGCGACGGTTCATGCGGATATTCCCGTGCGCTGGATTGCGACTGACTATCCGTCCATCAAATCTGCGTTGACCAAAAAAGTCGATTTGCACGCCAATCAACCGGTCACGCACGAATCCGAGCAAACGCTCCCCGCCGCCACGCCAGTGACGCAACCGTATTGGTTACGCGAAGAAGGAACGCCCGGCTTATTCCATGTGGACGACCCTTCGCTCATTGGGCGCCCGGAAAACCCGCCGGTATTTCCGATCCGGCAGGTATTCGAAGTCGGCGGCGAAACACTGGAGCTTGCTGACCAGCCGATGAATGTCGCAACGAACGCGACCGACAAGGAAACCCGCCGAAAACTGGATGTGATTCCGCCCGTCTCACTCCACTTCAATTCCGAAGTCGCGCTATTCGCCCCGGGTTCCTCGCATCCGGTGGAAATCGAAGTGAGCGCCGCGCGCACGGATTCCAGCGGCACGTTGCAACTGGAAATGCCGAACGGCTGGAAAGTCACGCCCTCCAAACAACCGTTCACGCTGGCAAAGGCTGGCGATAAAACGCAATTGAAGTTTTCCGTCACCGCACCCGCGCAATTGGCCACTGCAAAAATTGGCGCCAGCGCCGAAATCCATGGCCTTCGTTGGCATTATGATCGCGAAGAAATCAATTACGCGCACATTCCATTGCAACTCCTCCAACCGCCCGCCCGGATCAAATGCGTCAGTCTCGATCTCGCCGTTCGCGGCGGGAAAATCGGCTACCTTCCAGGCGCCGGCGATTCCGTCGACGCCTGCCTGAGACAAATGGGCTGCACGGTGACGGAGCTGACCACCGACGACCTCACCATCGACCGGCTCAAGGATTTTGACGCCATCGTCACCGGCGTTCGCCTGTTCGACACGCATAAAAATCTCGGGCCGAAACTGACCGCATTGTTCGACTATGTTCAAGGCGGCGGCACCGTCGTGATGCAATACAATCGCGTCGACGGTTTGCAATCCACGCCGTTGACATTGAAAATCTCCCAGCAGCGCGTCACTGACGAAAACGCGCCGGTCACGTTTCTCGCGCCCGACAATCCGGTGTTGAACGCCCCCAACAAGATCACGGACGCGGATTTTGAAAATTGGGTGCAGGAGCGCGGGACATATTTCCCGAACGAGTGGGACGAGCATTTCACCCCGATTCTCGCGTGCAATGATCCCGGCGAATCGCCGCTGAAGGGCAGCCTGCTCGTCGCGAATTACGGCAAGGGGCATTTCGTTTACACCGGCCTTGCGTTCTTCCGCCAGCTCCCGGCGGGCGTACCAGGCGCCTATCGACTTTTCGCCAACCTCATTTCGCTGGGGAAATGACGCCGGAGCAGAAACCCAACGACGAGACCACGGGCTTTCGAGGCCTGCGCACGTGGCGCGGCGTGTACACGTTCGTGCTCATCACCTTCGTCGTCTGGGTGGCGCTGCTGATTGCGTTGACGAGGGCGTTTTCGTGAACGGGTTGGATTACGCCATCCTGCTGATAACGATTCTTGGCATTGCCGCCTACGGCACATGGCACACGCGCCGGCGGCGGACGCTGTAAACTTTTCTCAAGGGCAGCGGAGACTCCCATTGGTTCGTCATCGGCATTTCCGTGATGGCCACCCAGGCCAGCGCCGTTACTTTCCTCTCCACGCCTGGACAGGGCTACCAGGGCGGTCTTGGCTTCGTGCAGTTTTATTTCGGAATGCCCATCGCACTGATCATCATCGCGGCGGTGTTTCTGCCGATTTACCGGAAGTTGAACGTCATCACAGCCTACGAATACCTCGGGCAACGGTTCGACCAGAAAACACGCCTGCTGGGCGCCGCGGTTTTTTTGCTGCAACGCGCATTGGGCGCGGGCCTGACCATCTACGCCCCGGCCATCGTCCTCTCCAAGGTCCTCGATTGGCCGCTCAACGCCACCATCATCGGCAGCGGTCTGATCGTCGTCATCTACACGGCCGTCGGCGGCAGCGATGCCGTGAATGCCACGCAGAAATATCAAATCGCCGTCATCTTCGCGGGCATGGTCGCCGCCTTTGTCATCCTATGCGTCAACTTGCCCGCCGGGCTCACGCTCTCCGATACGCTCACGATCGCCGGCGCGATGCACAAATTGGAAGCGGTCAATTTCTCGCCCAACCCCGGCCAGCGCTACACGTTTTGGTCCGGCATCATCGCCGCCACTTTTCTCATGCTTGCCTATTTCGGCACCGACCAATCGCAGGTGCAGCGTTATCTCACCGGCTCGTCCCTGCGCGAAAGCCGCCTGGGCCTGATGTTCAATGCCGTGTGCAAAATCCCCATGCAGTTTTTCATTCTGTCGATTGGCGTGCTGCTCTTCGTCACGTATCAATTCGAGCGTCCGCCGGTTTATTTCGATCAGGTCGCCTGGAGCCAACAAGCCTCGCAGAAAGACAACGCGAAAATCCACGACATCGACGCCAGGTTCACGGAAGCGCACCGCGAGGAGCGGACGCAATTGCAAGCCTGGGTGCAGGCGCGGCACGCCGGCAACCGCCCCGCGGAGTCCTCCGCGCGTTCGGCAGTCATGCTCGCACACGAGCAGGTGGAATCGATCCGGAAAGAAGCACGCCTCGCCGTGGATCCGCACGATAAAAGAAACGACACCGATTATATTTTCATCACCTTCATCCTCGACCATTTTCCGCACGGATTGATTGGCCTCCTCGTCGCCACATTCTTCGCGGCGGCGCTTTCGGCCAAAGCCGCCGAACTGAATGCTCTTGGCTCAGCAACGATTGTTGATTTCTATAAACCCGTGCTCAAGCCAAACGCCTCCGACCAGCATTATTTGACGGCCTCCCGGACTTTCACCGTCCTTTGGGGCCTGGTTTCGATCACGTTCGCGCTCTGCCTGAGCCTCGCCGAGAATCTGATCCAGGCAGTGAACATCATCGGTTCCATTTTTTATCCCGTCATGCTCAGTTTGTTCGTGGTTGGTTTTTTTATGCGTCGCATTGGCGGCACGGCGGTTTTCTGGGGCGGACTGACGGCGCAAGTCGTCGTGTTGCTTCTGTTCTTTACCGTGCCGGACAGCCGGCTCAGTTATCCTTGGTATAATGTCATCGGCTGCTTTACCTGCATTTGCGTGAGCGCGATTCTCCAGCCGGTATTCAAAACGCCCCCAACGATGGCTCCCGCATGAGCGCCGCGCCGATCATTTGTTTTGGGCAGCAGCCTTGCGGATTTTTTCCAAAGCGTTTCCTCGTCGCAAAAATTCAGACCGCACGCCGCCTCCAATCCGAGCTCGGCGGCGAAATTGTATTTTTCTGCCACGACAGCGACCACGACCCGCGCGAAACAAAAACCATCCTGCGTCACCGCACCACCGGCGAACCGGCCGTGCTGAACTTCACTTTTGAAAATAAGCTGCAGCGAAAATTTTCGCCGCTTTTCCTCAAACGCATCCCGTCCGATTGGCAGGGCAAGACTGTGCTCCAGTTGCCGAATTACGTGGACCACGGTCTCATCGATATTTTCAAAAAGGTGTCCGCAACCAACATCGCCGATTTCTGCATGGAAACCTACCGCGGCATGGGCCTGCTCGAAGGCATTCGCGTCGTGCGCTCCAGCGATGCCACCCTGCGACGCACGGCGTGCGACATTTCGGAATTCTTCGTGGACGTTCCCCATGAAAATGAAATCGTGCGAGCACGCTCTGCGAACGGAGTTTTGACGCTGCACGAAGGCGGAGACTCGTTTGTGACCTTGCCGCCCGCGACATTCACCAAGGAACAAATCAGCCCCACGCGCGATTCCCGGCTCCGCTGGATGCAGTCTGTCGTGCACTGCACGCATTACATTGCCGGTCTTGGCGAAAGAGCCTATCTTCGCACGGACGAAACGCCAGAAATCACTTTTGTAACTCGCGATGAAATCGAGCGCTCCGATGAAGCCTGGACCGAACTCCCCCAATAAACTTCCGCCGCTCCTCGTTTTCGGCGCGCATCCCGACGATATCGAATTCGGCTGTGGCGCGGTCATCGCGCACGAAACCCGCGCCGGCCGCAAAGCGCACCTGGTGGTCTGCTCCTGTGGCGAAGCGGGAACTCATGGCACACCAACGCAACGCACCGCCGAAGCAAAAAAAGCCGCCGCGTTGCTCGGCGCCAGCATCGAGTTTTTAGAACTCGACGGCGATGGCCATCTGGAAATTCGCGCCGCCCATGCCATTCGATTGGCGGGAATAATTCGGCGCATCCGTCCGGGCGTCGTGCTGGCACCGAGCCTTGTGGAGAACCAGCATCCGGACCACTGGCGGCTGGGAAAACTGGTGCGAGACGCCTCTCGACTGGCGCGGTTCGGCGGCCTCAAGGAATTACGCAAAACGCCTCCTCACGCCATCGGCCAATTATTTTTCTACGCGGTAACGCTCGAGGCCGAGCCCAGCGACATTACTCCGGTGCTAATTGATGTCTCAGCGCCGGAAATCGTGCGCGCCTGGACCTCGGCCATGGAAGCGCACGCGTCCCAAACGCAGGCGCGCGCCTACGTCGAACTCCAAATCACCCGGGCGCGGCTGCGCGGATTGCGCGCCGGCGTTGAGCACGCCATGGCGTTGTTTCCGAACGATCCGCTCGTGTTCGACTCGCTCGCGCACGCCGGCCGAAGCGCGCGCAAATTTTGACGCAAAGACGAAATGAAAATCGGCATCACATGTTATCCGTCGGTCGGGGGCAGCGGCATCCTGGCGACGGCGCTGGGTGAAGAGCTGGCCCGCTGCGGACACGAAGTTCATTTCATCAGTTACGAGCGTCCATTTCGCCTGCCGGAAAATGCGCCCCGCCTTTTCTTCCATCCCGTC
>DASXHY010000479.1:0-6499 GCA_036488095.1 Verrucomicrobiia bacterium
ACGATTTACGATTTACGAGCCGCGATCGAATTCGCGCGCTCGTCGTTTGTAAATTGTGAACCTGCCAACGAACGGTTGTGTGTTTACGCTCGCCCTCACCCCCGGGGAGAGGGAGAAGTTGTTCCAGCGTTTGTATCTTGCGAGAGCGCAGGATCGCTTTAAGGCTCAGCGCGCGCGGAGCTATGAGCCGCAGCAACCGACGTGAATCCCTGACTATCCAGATAATTTTTTCGCGGAAAAAGTTTGAGCCTCCTCACGTCGGCTCCTACAGGGATTAAGGGGCAGCTGGTTTGGCGGATTGCGGCTGGTTTGTTTCGGTGGATTTTTCGGATGGATTGCCGGTGGAGGGTTTCGATTCCTCTTTCTTTGGCTCTTCTTTCTTTTCGGCGAGAAGCTCGGAACGGCCTTTCAGCAATGAGTCCACTTCCCAACTCGGCATCAGGTAAGTCCAGTTTTCGCAGGCTTGCTCCTGCTCGAATTTGTCTTTGAGCTTCTGTTGGGCGTCGTTGTAAATTTTATCGATCTTCGGTTTGTCTTCGGGTTTTTCGTTTACGCCGATGGGCCGCGCGGGGAAGTTGGCGGTGATAGAGATGGTCACGAGGTAATCGTCGTTTGTCTTGGCGCCGATATTGAAGGTGTAAGCGAAATCATCGAAGGTTTCGATCTTTACGACGGTCGGTTTGTTCGTGCCGAGTTGATCCGATTTGGATTGCGGCAGCACGTCGGTGAAGTTCGCGGAACTGAAGGGAGTGGTCACGCCGGAGGTTTTGGAGGAATCGAGTTCTTCGCCCGTCCTGGCGTCCGTGAGTTTCCATTCGCCGGATTCCGATGGGCGGGTGAGTTTCCAGGAATTGGTCGCGATGGGGAAAATGGCTTCGATGGATTTCGGCTTTTCCACATGAATGAAATCCTTGCTCAACCATTGCGGCGGTGCGGCATCGACGTTGTCGAGCGGGTCGGAGATGAGCGCGACATTCGGCGAGTTGGTGCCGGCTTTCACGAAGCGTCCGTCGGCGAAGCCTTCTTCGCCTTCGAACTGGGACGGCGCGGCGGATTTCTTCATGTGTTTTTTGCCGACGAGCAGTGTGCGAATCGGCTTGTCGCTTTGGTCGGCGAATTCGACGACGGTGGCGGAGTTGGTCCCCTGCCCCGGCGCGAGTTCCAGGCGTGTCAATTCCGCGGGGCCCGCTTTCTCGGATTGGACGATTTTCAAATCGCGCAGTTTGAGGAGAAACTCGCTGATTTGGGGAAAGTTGGCAGGGTAATCACCGCGTTCGCGCACGCGCCACAGGTCATTTTTCTTCTCCAGGTCCAATTCATTCGTGCCATGGCGGATGGAAATGCGGGCGACATCATTGAAGGGAAAATCGCCCAATAATTTTTTGCCAACTTCGGCGTCGCTGCTGGTCCAGGAAGCGTTTTGGTGGTTGCGCAACATGAGGCCCGCGCCAGCGACGATGACTACGATAACGAGTAAAATGCCAAGTTGTTTCAGATTCATTTTGCCGAGGTGCGTTTGCGTTTGAAGACGGCCAGTCCGATGCCGACGAGCGTGACCGCGACCGGCATCGCGGCGATATTGATCCATTCCATGCGGCGCTGGAGCGAGTCGACATCCCGCCGCAAATCCTTCTTGACCTTGCGCAAGTCGGCGCCGACTTTCGCTTCGGCTGTTTTCAGGTTCTCAATTTCCGCCTGTTGTTCGGGCGAGAGGATGAACCGCTGGTTGCCGCTTTTTTGCTGCTGCAATTCGTTAAGCCGCGCGGTGGCCTTGTCGCGGCTGTCCTGCAGGTCCTTGATTTTATTCATGAATCGCGCCTGCGCTTCAGCCTCGATCTTTTTGACGCGGGTGAACGGATGCTCGAGCACGGCGCGGCTGCGCACGGCGATCAAGTTGTTGTCGCCGGAAAGTTGCTCGACGAGGTTTTGGGCGAAGTTCAGGTTGCCGTTCATCGGGCTGGCGACGGCGCCGAAGGGGGTGTTGACGCGACGAAGGGTGAAGCCGTCGTAAATCATGTCGGAATCGCCGATAAGGACGACGGTGTTATTGTCCTTGGTTTCCTTGAGCGAGGTGTCGGTTTTCTTTTCCGGAGTCTTGTCTTTCGCGTCGTCTTTTTTCTCTTCGGGTTTGCCGTCGGGAAACGCGGTTTTGAATTTGCCGGTCAGGCGCACGGCGAGGGCGTATTGAATGCCCGAGGGCTTGAAGTCTTTGAGGATATTTTCGCCGGAGAAATTCGCCAACATGCCGTCGACGAGTTGCGAGTCGGGCGTGGTGTGCAACAAAACGGTTTCGCTCAAGCCGGGCGCGGGCGTGCCAGTGAATGCGCCGCCGGAAAAATACCAGATGTTGTCCAATTCTGCAGTGGCGATGTCATTGGAGTTGATGCCTTCGGGGGTCAAGGCGAGCCAGACGGGATGTTGTTGCGCCGTATCGCCGTCCTCGCCGAGGTTCATGGTGAAGTTGCGGTCGGCGACGACTTTGCTGGTGTCGAACTGAAGGCCCCAGGCTTTGAGCAATTTATCGAGCGAGGAACCGCCGGCGGGCATTTGGCCCATCATGGGATTTTGGTTGTGGCTGTCGACCTGGGAAGAGGCGTCGAGGAAGGCGATGAGTTTTCCGCCGCGCATGACGAATTGGTCGATGGCGTACTGGGCGGCGTCGGAAATTTCTTTCGGATGAATGACGAGGAGGACTTTGATGTCGGGATCGATGGTGGGCGCGTCCATGGCGACGCGTTTGACGGCGAAATCATTTTGCAATTCGGTGATCAATTCCCAGGGGGGTTGTTGCTGTTGCTGCTGCCCCATTTGTTGCATCATGGGGTTGGGCTCGGCGCCGAAGACTGGCAGCGAGCTCATGACGCCGATGATGGGTTTCTCGGGCGTGACGACGCGAGTAATGGCGCGCGAGATGTCATACTCCAATTGGCGCTCGCGGTCGGGCGAAAGGAAGGGAATCGCTTGCTTGGAGTCAAGTCCCTGGCTGACAGCGAGGCCGAGATAAAAGCGCTCGCCGTCGGGGAGGTTCTGGGCGTCGATGCCGTCGATGCGCGCGGAATCTTCGGCGTCGGAATCGGGCTGGGGATCAATTTTTTCCACGACGACCTTGCCGTGCCCGGCCTGGCGGTATTCCTCGAGCAGGTCTTCGACTTTTTTGGCGTAGGATTTTAAATAGACGGAAACGGCGGAGGCATTTTCCGCTTGTGTGCAGTAGAAGCGGATTTTGATGGGAGAATCGAGTTTGCCAAGGATGGCCTTGGTGCCATCGGACAGTGTGTAGGCTTTTTCCTTGGTGAGATCCACGCGGTCGTGCACGACGCCGGTGATGACGTTGAAGCCGATTAAGATTGCCGCCATGATGATGACGCCGGCGACCGAGTAGAGAATTGTTTCGAACGATTTTTTCTGCATGGAAATTTTTTGGTTAACCTGCGCGATGTCCGCGCAGGATGACACTCGTGGTGAACAGCGAGAACAGGATAATCGAGAGGAAGAAAACGATGTCGCGCGTGTCGAGGACGCCTTTCTGGAAGCCGTCGAAGTGCGTCAGGAAACCGAACGCGCTGATGAAGTCGGCGCCTTTGGTGCCGATCAGGCCGGACAAAAAGCCGGTCACGCGCGGAAGGCCTGCGAGCACCAAAACGAGGCAGGCGACGACGGCCATAATGAAGCTGACGACTTGCGTGCGGGTCATGGCTGAAGTGATGCAACTCACCGCGAGATACGCGCCGGCCATCAGCCAACTGCCGACGTAAGCGGCGAAAATCACGCCGTTATCGGGAAGGCCGAGGTAGTTGACGGTGATCCAGATGGGAAAGGTCAGGATCAAAGCGACGCCAAGAAAGAGCCAAGAGGCGAGGAATTTACCGACGATGGCCTGCCAGGCGGTGATGGGCATCGTGAGCAGCAGTTCGATGGTGCCGACGCGGCGTTCCTCAGCCCACAATCTCATGCCGACCGCGGGAACGAGAAAGAGATAGAACCACGGGTGCCACATGAAAACGGGATTGGTGAGCGAGGCTTCCTGTTGTTCGAAGAAGCCGCCGAACATGAAAATAAAGATGCCCGAGACGAGCAAAAAAATGACGATGAAGACGTACGCGAGCGGCGACGAGAAATAGGTCGCGAGTTCGCGTTTCGTGATGGTTTTGATATTTGCCAAAGCGTTCATTGTTTCTCCTCTTTCGCGGTGTCGGGCATGGTGATGCTCCGGAAAACTTCGTCAAGGCGGCCTTCTTCGGTGTGTAATTCCTCGATGCGCCAGCCTTGCGCGGCGTCGGCAATGTTGTGCGCGAGTGCGCCGTTGGCGGTGGTCCTGGGAAAGACGCGGGCGGTCACGCCGGTGGCGTCTTCCTTGATGACCGTGGTGCGTTTGACGGTGGTGAGCTGGCCTAATTTCTGGCTGACGATTGCGCTACTCACACCCGTGACGCGCAAGGTGACTGCTCCCGCCCATTCGGATTTTTGCCGCAACTCGGCGGGGGTGCCGTTCGCGACAATTCTGCCGCGGTCGATGATGATGGCGCGCGAGCAGACGGCATCAACTTCCTCCAGAATGTGCGTGGAAAAAATGATGGCTTTCTTTTCGCCCATGCGGCGAATGAGGTTGCGGATTTCGTGCTTTTGATTTGGGTCGAGGCCGTCGGTTGGTTCGTCGAGCACAAGCACGTCGGGATCGTGAATGATCGATTGGGCGAAACAGGTGCGGTGACGATAGCCTTTGGAAAGGGTCTCGACACTTTGATGCTGGACGGATTCGAGGAAACACATTTCGATGGCGCGGGCGACGGCCTTTTTCTTTGCGTCACCACGGAGGCCGCGCAGTTCGGCGGCGAAACTGAGAAAGCCGTTCACGGTCATGTCGGTGTAAGCGGGGGCGTTTTCGGGCAGGTAACCGATGAGGCGCTTGGCGGGGATGGGATTCTCGACCATGTCGAAACCGCCGACGGTGACGGAGCCTTCGGTAGGCGGGATGAAGCCGGTGATCATCCGCATGGTGGTGGATTTGCCGGCGCCGTTAGGCCCGAGAAAGCCGAGCACTTCACCGCGTTCGACGGAAAAAGAAATTCCGTCGACTGCCCGTTTGGTGCCGAAAATTTTTACCAGACTTTGAACATTAATCATATTGGCAAGGCGCAAGGCGCCGTAACTTATCGAGAACGACCGCTCGAAATAGCGATTCCCGCAAGAAAAGTAAACGGGTTTTTATTGCTCTGTCGAGACCGTCTCACGATTGCACTGCGGGCGAGATCACGCCTCGCCGACTGGCAGTCAGCGACACAGCAGGTTAGCAACCTGCGCTACACACGCACTCGCCACGCAGCCAAAGGACCCGATCAGAATCTTTCTACAAAGCAGGTTTTCACCGCCATTGTTTTTGGCGGCGGACTTGCATACATTCCCGCTTACATTTGTTACTTTTTGAAAAAGATTTCTCAATGATGTTCAAAATTTTTTTGAAATTGTCCTTAAAGGGGGTCGTATCTCATTTTTTGAACATCGTGAAAGAGCACGAAAATAGCTGCGGAGCAGCGTCAGACGATAGCCCACGGCGCAAGCCGTGGGAACCGCATGCAGAAAATTTGCAAGCCTCGGAGAGGCGACAGAAAAGCATTGTCCGAGCGTTCTTTCGCCGCTCCGCGGCTCTTTGGCACTATTATCTTAGCCCACGGCTCACGCCGTGGGCTACCTTCTACCGCCGCTCCGCGGCTGAAGATACCGTTCAATGCAACTGGATTCAGGGAATTCTCGCTTTGTTTCTATTAACGAGTTTGAGTGGGTGTTTGACAGGTCCGCCGCTGCCGAAAGTAAACCTATCGGAACCGGGGTGGAATGTCCGCCAGGGACAGGCGGTGTGGCGCACGAAAAAGGAGTCGCCGGAAATTGCGGGCGAACTCCTCGCCGCGACGCGCGCGGACGGATCGGCGTTCGTGCAATTCACGAAGACGCCCTTCCCTTTTGCGATCGCGCAAATGTCGCCGCGCGGATGGAAGGTTGAGTTTCCGCCGCAGAACAAACATTTTTCCGCTCCCGGCTCGCCGTCTGGACGCATTGTGTGGCTGCAACTCGCGAATGCGTTGCTCGGAAAACCGCTGGCTAAAGGCTGGACGTGGCACAATTCTGAAACTGACTGGCAATTGAAAAATTCCTCGTCGGGCGAATCGTTGGAAGGTTATTTCTCTCAATGACACTTCCACGCCGAATCACCATCGGGTTGTGGATTGTCCTGCCGGTGCTGATCGCCATCGGCGTGGCGCGATTGCATTTTGACGTGGAAGTCCTGGACCTGTTGCCATCGAACAATCGCGCGGTGGAAGGACTGAAGCTTTATCAACAACATTTTTCCAATGCGCGCGAACTGATCATCACGGTGCGGTCCGGCGCGGCCGATCAAACGGAAAATGCAGCGCGGGCGATCGCGGAACGTTTGCGCGGGCAAACGAACCTGGTCGCGAGCGCGACCTGGCAGCCGCCGTGGCTGGAAAATCCGGGGCAGACT
>DASXHY010000480.1:0-1517 GCA_036488095.1 Verrucomicrobiia bacterium
CTGGGGCTACTCGGCTTTCAACACATCGGAGATTGGCCCGTCAAACAAAGTCGTCGGCGAATTTAATCTTAAATCCTCACATCCCGAGCCGGCTCACCTGGGCTTGTTCTGGCCGTATGAAGACGTGCATCAGGGAATCGAACGGACGATCGTATTCAAGGTCCAATACGTTTCCGGCGGCGATGATTTAATCACGGTCTGGCTGGATCCAATCTTGACACACGGGGCGACGGCGGACAACCAGCCGCCAGATCTCACCACGAAATTCAAGGCCAACGCTACCTTTGATCAAATCCGTCTCCGGCACAATGGCGGCGGCAACGGCTGGATTTTCAGCAAAATGGCGGTGGCGACATCATTCAACGATTTTGTGGTAGTCCGTTTTTGGCAGACCTGGTGGTTTGCCGCAGCGGCGGCGGTGTTCGTTCTCGCGGCGGTGGGAGCGACCGTGCGCATAGTCGAAAAACGAAAGTATCAGGTTCGGCTGCAAGTGGCCGAGCGGCAGAATGCGCTGGAGCAGGAGCGCGCCCGCATCGCACAGGACCTGCACGATGAACTCGGTTCGCTGCTGACGCGCATCTCCCTGCTCGGAGGCCTGCTCAAGGCGGACAAGGACAGCCCGGAACAGATTGAGGCACACGCGGGAAAAATTTCGCAGTCCGCCGATCAAACCGTGCGGGCGCTGGAGGAAATTGTGTGGGCCGTGCGCCCTGGCAGCGATTCCTTGCAAAGCCTGGTCGATTACATCGCGCATTTCGCCAACGAGCTTTTTGACGGCAATAACATCCACTGCCGGCTGGATTTGCCGAGCAATCTGCCGGCGTGGCCGCTGCCGCCGGACGTGCGCCATAATATTTTTCTCATTACCAAGGAAGCGTTGACGAATGCGCTTAAACATTCGGGCGCGAGCAAGGTCCAGGTGCAATTGAAAATTTCCGGCAGGATATTGGAAATCCTGGTGCAGGACGATGGCAGGGGTTTTGACCCGGAAACACTGGCCGATGAACGGCGCAATGGGTTGCGAAACATGCGCCGGCGCACCGAGGCGATCGGCGGGAAATTGGAACTGCAAAGCGCGCGCGGAACAACGGTGAAGCTTTTGGTGGATTTGCAAAATGGCCTCGAAAGCGTGAGAGTCTGAGGAGGAATCGGGCCGCATGATCGTGCGGTTGCGTAAGAATCGCGTTTCAGGCATGAGAGACGCATGGTTGCGACCATTGCCCAGGACATGCAAATCAAAGTAGCCATCGTGGACGATGACGAGGACATCCGCGCCAGTCTCGCGGCGCTCATTCGCCGATCGTCCAATTTCAAATTGATTGGCGATTACGCGAACGCTGAAATCGCCTTGAAAGAAATACCGCGCCGTCCGCCCGATGTGGTTCTCATGGACATCAACCTGCCGGGTATGAAAGGCGTGGAGTGTGTACGCCAATTGAAGGCGGCCAAACCCGAAGTGCAATTTCTCATGCTGACGGTTTATGAGGACAGCGATTCGCTTTTCAACTCGCTCAAGG
>DASXHY010000485.1:0-2977 GCA_036488095.1 Verrucomicrobiia bacterium
ATTCCCGCGTTACGCTGTCCAAAAAGAAGGTGTCCGTTTTGAGCCAGGTCGTGTGCTGGTTGTTGTGAAAATTGATACCGGCGCAACCGTGCGCCGCCCACCAATGCATATAATCCAAAGCCCACAATGCCGAAGCAAAGGCATCGCTCGCATTCGTTACGCCCCTGAGATAGTCGTTGGCTTCGGTCATCCGGCACGGCAGGCCGGTCGGCGCGACCAACGCCAACGTTCTTTTGTAAAATCGAACGTATTCATTGGTCAGCCAATTTGGGGACAGCATGTTATCAATGGCCTGAGAGGCGGGCATTTCTTCCTTCCCGTGGTTGATAAAGGGTTTGCCGCCGGCGTACTCGTGATGCGTGATGAGAATAACCCGTCCCGAACTCTTCTCGTCGTTGGCGAATTCCCTCACCCAATCCCAACCACCGGATTCCGGCCCGGTAAATTTCGCGTCGGGAACGGACTGGGTAATCACAGCTGCGAATTTCCTCCAGGCAGCCAGAAACTCGGAATAATTGGTTAGGGCGCCAAATTTGGGACGGCGGTAGGGAGGTTCATTGGGTTCATTGCCAATGGAGAAACAGTCCAGATTTGCCCGGTAATGATCCCAAATATATTTGGCAATGGCGGCATCCTCCGCCGCGTCGCCGTTCAGAAGACGAAACGAGTAAATGACCTTGATGTCCGCAGCGCGGGCAAAACCAAACACGCTGTCGATGTCCGCATGGCTGGGAACTGCCAGATCAGAATTGTCCACTGTGCCGCCTCCCAGCCGGAGGTTTCGGATCCCGGTGTTTGTAAACAGAGTGATGAGTTGCGTGTTATCCGGTGAGAACAGTCGCCCGGATACTCCGCTGACATAGGGAAGTTCCGCCCAGGTTTCAAAACCTATTCCGGCAAAGTCCTCCGGAATCAGGAAGCCTGGAGACTGTGTGTCCACGGACACTGTCACCGGTGATTGTGCGAAGGCGGCGCCGGTCAGGAACCAGCCAATGCACAGCAAACACGAGATGGCTTTCAGTTTTGTCATAGAGATCAGTTGGACGTTGAAAGGAGCGCCGCTTCTCGTTCGCGAAAATAGCTGGCGGTTTGTTTCACCATTCTATCGAGCAATGCCTTGTCCGGCTTGCCATGCATCGCGGGATACGGGTCGCCGCCGGGACCGAGCGGCTCGGGAGTGACATAGCGTCCCTTGGCGTTGAAACCAATCACGTATAATGCCATGATGATGGCGTCCAGATCCATCGCGCCTTCCCCCAACGCGCAACGATTGCTGTCCGCCATGTGCAGGTTCACCAACTGGCTGCCGGCCTCAAGCAAGGCGTCGCCGATATGCGATTCTTCCGATTGCATGTGATAAACGTCACCGTTGATGTGGCCAATGCCCGGATGGTCCACCGCCGCGATGTATTTTTTCGCGTCGGCGACAGTGTGAACAAAGCTGACTTCCGCCGACCGGATCGGCTCGATCGCCGCCTTGATTTTGCTTTGCGAAAACAAATCGGCGACGAGCTGGAGCGTGGCCACGCTGCGCTCAAATTCCGATTTATCATAGGCGGCCGGCCTGCCGACCGCGCCGGGAACGACCAGAATATATTCGCCCCCCATTGCTTTGGTGAACTCAATTTCACGTTTCAAATAATCCACCGCCGCTTGCCGGTGAACGGCGCGATTACTGGAGAGATCATTGTCCGCTGAAAACATGCCGCAAACGCCGCCGGTTTGAATTCCGTGATCCGCCAGAATCTTTTTTATCTCGGCGACTTTGTAACCCAAATCCGGCCCGTAATGATTGCCGTGCAACTCTATGAAATGGATTCCGCTCTTCTCGAGGCGCGCGGCCGAATCCGCCAGCGGCTCAATACCGAATCCCCAGTTGCTCCAGGAAAGATTCAGGCGGGCCTTCAGTTTTTCGGGGTGCTTCTTCTTTAATTCAAGAAAGGCTGAACGGATTTTTTCCGTTTTGATTTCATGGTTTTGTTTCTTCATATCGATTCATTGTTTGGATGAGAGAAGTCTGGAAAGGCGAATGTTAAACGTTTTCTGTTCATTGAACCTTCACGCGATAGAACTTTTGAGGGTTGGCCGGCGAAATGGGATTGGTGAACGAAAAGGCATTGCCCGGGAGCGTGTTGGTCGATTCGTAATTCCAGTTCGACAGCGGTAGGGCGAGATTCGTTGAAGACAAGACGTAACAGGTCGCCCCGGCAAAGCCATTGGTGCCCGAGAGGATGAATTGGCCTCCGCCAGCCGAGAAGTTGTTGATGACCGGCGGTTGGTCGGCCAGGCCGGCGCCGATCGCGACCTGATCCAGCAATACCGGCGCGGTGTAATTATAAAACGCCACCGTCTCCGGCGCGGACCGCCCTGACAGCGGCGCGCCGCTAACCCAATAAACTCGCCCCAGGGATTGATGGTTCAAAACCAGACTATTCGCGTCGCTCGCGTAAATATTCACGGAGGGCGTTGCGGCGACGTAATTGCCCACGATGCGTAGCCGATAAACGTTTAGGGTGTCGCCCGAGTCCGTGTAGTTGCCGTTGCCGTTGGAGTCAACAGAAAAGGCAATCGTGCCAAGTTCGGGCAGGACGGTGAATGTGCCGCCGTTGTAAATGCCGAAGCGACCAAGGTTATCCACGCCCACAGAAACCTTGCTCCCGGCGATGTCATTATGAAAGAGGTCCACTTTGAACTTGGTTCCGGTGCCGGTGAAAGCGGAGCCAATGGCAAACGAACAATCGAACGTCCAGGTTGGCCCAGGTTTGGAAGTCCATTGATAGATGTATTGATTTGCCGTCTTATCAAACAGCAGCGCGTTGGTGGTTCCGTTAAAGCCAGGGTGCCGGAAGATGTGCGCATATTTGGGATTCACATACCAGGTCTGGAACAGGCATTCGTTCGGCGTGCTGGAACCCACCGCGAGCTGCAGCAATCCCCGTAGGTCAAAATTGCCATTGCGCATGACCGGCGCGGGTCC
>DASXHY010000535.1:0-4045 GCA_036488095.1 Verrucomicrobiia bacterium
TGACCGGCGAGGCGGGGCTGGCGCTGAAGCCAATATTACCCTGCAGTCCGAGACTATTGCCGGACAAAGTGAACGCCCCCGCTGCCGCATCAAAAGTAATGCTGTTGACGCTGACGCCCGTCAAATCGTTCGAGCTTGCCAATCTGGTGCTGCCGGCAAAAGTCAACGCGCTAGCAAAGACCGGAACCGCATCGTTGTCCCAGTTGGCCGCGGTGCTCCAGTTGTTATCCGCGCCGCCGCCGTCCCAAAGCCCGGTGCTGGTAGCGGTCGGACTGACCACATCGCTCCACGTCTCACCCAGACGAATTTCATCGTGCGCCACCGTGCGACCGTTATTGAAACAGCCGAAAGAAATGCCGTTAAACGACATGTCGCCAGCGCCGGTTTCGACCAAGGTCGGAGTTCCGGGTTCGGTCAACGAAGTGGGATTTTGATAGACCGAAACCGTGTCGTTGCCGCCGAGAAAATCAATCCGCACAACGTAGAAGTTAACCGCCGTGTTCCCCGCCCCGATGATAGTCTGAGCCGCGCTTGGCACCCGCAGGTAGACGCCGGTGTTGCCGCCGCTGTCGTTGCCAACGCCGCCCACGCGACCGGGGTCACCAATATTCCCGCGATGAAATTCAAATTCATAATACGACGTGGTTCCGTTGGGCTGTTGCACAAAACTGATATAGAGCGTTTTCCCGCTGGTTCCGATATTGCCATTGCCATTGAGGTAACCCTTCGTCCCAAAAACGCCGCCCGCCGAAGTGTCCAGGAAGCGTCCCGAGCGAGTGTTGTTTGGAGTGAAGGCGCTGTTTCCGGAGGAGCGCGAATCAAAACCCGACGGCGCATTTGCGCCCGCGGCCAAGCTGGACGCCTGCACGCTGGATGCTCCATTATTTACCGTCTGCCAGGAACCGTTCCAACCAAAGCCCCCACTCGTGCCGGTCAAATTGCCGTTTCCCGCCGGGTAATTGAATCCTTCGTACGCCATCAAGGCGGCCCGCGCGCATGGCGTGGCCAGGATCATCGCGCCCGCCAGAATGGCCCAGATGATTGCTACTGATGAAAAGCCCGTGTTGTGGGAACGAGAGGGAATTCCAGCCGTGGCTGGACGGCGCTTGAGCCAACGTGTCGAGTTGAATTTTTGGGTGCTTGGTTTTGGATTCATAACGGTTTGTTTTTAGGCCTTCAACAGATCAGATTAACGGTCCCCTCCGCGCTGAAGCGGGTCCCAAAAGTGAGAATTAGCCAAACTGGACGAGCTCCCGGCAAATTCCGGATCCACTGGCGGGTTGATGTCCCCTTCCCTTTTCGATTCGGCGTGCCCATCCGCAAAGCCCACGTTGCCCGAGCCGGGGAACTTGCCGGTATGCCGGACGGTATCAATCCCTTCATATTGCCCGGACAGGCTGGGAACGTGCATGCTCGCCTTGCCCCACCACAAACTGCCGCTGGCCGTCAGATCCGTCGGCTTCGGCTGCTTGTCCCCGAAGACCAGGCAATCGGTGGGATGCAAAATAGCGCCGCGCTTGAAGTTGGCCGAAGTGGTAAAAGAATAAGGGCCGATGGTGATCGTTTGAATCGGATTTGGTGAGCAACTCAGAAAGAAGGAATTGTAGCCGTAACCAACCAGGTCAAAATTAAACGCCCAGTTCCAGATAGTTCCCCCGGTCAGAGTGATCGGCCGGTTAACCGCCGGATCGTGAAACAAGTTGTAGTTGTTCGTCCCGCCGCAAATCGAAGCGCCCCACCAATTCACCAATTTGTCGTTGGGAGTATTGGCGGCCAACGCCGTCGGGAAGGTGTCGCGATTGTCATCCGTATAGAGCTGCGCGAACAAAGTGATTTGTTTCAGATTGTTCAAGCAGGCAATCCTGACCGCCTTGCTTTTCGCCGATGCCAGCGCCGGCAACAGCATGGCCGCGAGGATGGCGATGATAGCGATCACGACCAGCAATTCGATGAGGGTGAATGCCGGCGACAGAAACGAAGCGCGCCCGCGACTGCCTGAACCAATAAATAATTTTGCAATGCGTCCACCAGGTTGCCCTGGTAAGTCCGTTGAATGCGGGGGTGCTTTCATAGCGGCGAACGAATGCTTTACTAACCAGACATTACCGCCGGATAAAACAACGATACAAATGCTGAGTAGACAGGATTGCACATTCCTGATATGACATCTTTGTGAAATGTAATTACATAATTTGATGAATGAAAAACGCGTCGGAACACAAGCATCTCGAAATTTCCCGGTCGTTGCTGGCCGAAATTGCCGCCGGTAAATACGGTGAAACCGATCGGCTCCCCAGCGAAGCGCAACTCGTAAAACGATTCAAGGTATCGCGCCCCACGGTTGCCCGGGCTTTGCGCGACTTGATTGCCGAAGGAATTATTGAAAGGCGCGCCGGCTCAGGGTCCTACCTGCGCAACAAGTCGAATGCAAAGTTCACCACCCGTCAAATCGGTCTCCTCATTCCGGGTTTGGGAACGACTGAGATTTTTGAAATCATCTGCGGTGAGCTGGCAAATTTTGGACGCGGCAGCGAATACACTTTTCTTTGGGGCGGGTCGACACATCCACGGTTGGACCAGGACGGCAGCCGTGAACATGCCCGGGAGATTTGCGACCAATTCATCGAACGCCGCGTCACGGGCGTTTTTTTCGCTCCCTTTGAATTAACTGTCGGCAAAGATGAAATCAACCGTCACATTGCCGATCGCTTGAGTGAAGCTTGCATTCCGGTGGTGCTCCTCGACCGCGACCTGGCGCCGTTCCCCCAGAGCAGCCACTTTGATGTCATCGGTTTGGATAACGTCGCCGCCGGCTATATGCTGGCCGAGCACCTGATCAAATTGGGCTGCCGGCGCCTGGCGTTTCTCATGCGCCCGTTATCGGCGCCCACCGTGGAACGGCGTTACGCCGGCGTGCGCGAAGCATTGGCGCGGCACAAAATCGAAGTGTTCCCCGACTGGCTGCAAATCGGAAATCCGCAGGATGAGAAATTCGTTTGCTCGTTAATGGCGGGGAAAAAATGGGACGCAATCATTTGTGCCAATGACTGGACCGCCGCGCAATTGATACGGACCCTTGAGAACTCCCGCTATCGCGTCCCGCAGGATGTTCGCGTCGCAGGTTTTGATGACGCGAAATACGCGACACTGGTCAGCGTTCCGCTGACCACCATCCAGCAGCCTTGCAAGGATATTGCCGCCATCGCGTTTCAAACCATGTTAAGCCGGATTGCCGCGCCGACGCTTCCCTCGCGCAACATTCTGCTGCCCCCGCGGCTGGTTATTCGCGAATCCTGCGGCGCTTATCTGCCAAGAAAATCCGCGTGAACATGTGTGCCGCGATTTTCGGGAATGTCCAAAAGCCAATCAAGCCACGAAATTCAGTAGACATCTCTCTGATAACGTTTTTCCGCTTTTATCTTTGCCAAATATTCCGCGGCTTTTTCTTGATTGAACCCGCCGGCGACCTGAACGACTTCGTGCAACGCGTCGTTCACGTCCTTGGCCATGCGGGTGGCATCGCCGCAAACATAAAAATGAGCGCCCTGTTCGAGCCAATCAAACAATTCGCGAGCATTTTCGCGCATCCTATGTTGCACATAAATTTTTTCCGTCTGGTCACGGGAAAAAGCCAGATCGAGCTTCGATAAAGAGCCCTCACGGCGCATCGTTTCCAACTCATCGCGATACATGAAGTCCGTTGCCGAGCGCTGATCGCCGAAGAAAAGCCAGTTTTTTCCTTTCGCGCCAACCACCCGTCGCTCTTCCAGAAACGCGCGAAACGGCGCGATGCCAGTGCCGGGCCCGATCATGATCATCGGTGTGTTGCCATCCGTCGGCGGGCGAAAATTTTTATTTTCATGAACGAAAACCGAAAGTGACCCGGACGGCTCCGCGCGTTCCGCGAGAAACGTCGAACAAACGCCTTTGCGATGGCGCGCCAGCGACTGGTATCGCACCACGCCAACCGTCAAATGGACCTGGCCGGGATGAGCTTTGGGGCTGGAGGAAATCGAGTAAAGCCGTGGTTGGAGTTTTTTGAGGC
>DASXHY010000571.1:0-3711 GCA_036488095.1 Verrucomicrobiia bacterium
CCAAATGGCGGACCAGGCATCTGGAGTGATACCGCCGATACGGACGCGATATACGCTTCCACAAAAGGCTCCGGCGCCTATGCCGTTTTTGCGCAAGCGTCAGATAATGCGAACATCGCCGTGGTGGCCAATGCGAATAACACGAATGCAACGACGGCGGCTTATGGCGTTTCCGCATCCACCACGTCAACCAACGGCTCCGCGGTCATTGCATATGCCGCGAACTCCGCAAGCCCGGCAATAACCATCGGTAACGGCAGTTTGCGGGTGGCCAATGCTGGAATCGACACCGCCACAACTGCGTTCATCCACGTTGCGACCGCAGGCAACACCTCCAGTTACATCACAACGATTACCAACCCACTCACCGACGGCGACCCGAATGCCATCTTAATCGTCACGCACCAATTCAGCCCGCCGGGTATCGCGGGCGCCTACGAGACGCATCCTTACAGTGTTTGGTATAACGGTTCCAAATGGACCATTTACCACGACGACATCACTGCCATCCTGGGCGAGTCTTTCAACGTATTGGTGATTAAGCATTAGGCTGGAAGGAAGCACTAATAAAGGCGACCTCCTTTTGAAACTAAAATTCGTTCTCTTCGCCATCGTTTTTCTAGCGCTGGCGCGCGCCGCTCTTGGCCAACCATACAGTATTTCCTGGTACAAAGTCTCGGGTGGCGGCGGAACCAGCACGGGTGGTATTTATATGGTGCGCGGAACGATCGGCCAGCATGATGCCGGTGGGCCCATGACCGGGCCCGGGTATTCGCTGACGGGCGGGTTCTGGAGCCTCTATGCCGTCCAAACCATCGGCGCGCCTCCCTTGAGCATCCAGCTCACCGGGCCGAACACCGCCATGATTTATTGGCCCTCGCCTTCCACCGGTTTCAATCCGCAAGTGACCACCGATCTGGCCACGCCTAGCTGGGGCACACCTCCGCAGATTGTGCAGGACAATGGCACGATCAAATTCATCATCGTCAGTCCGGCGACGGGCAACCGGTACTACCGGCTGAAGAGTCCTTGACGAGAATCACTTGAGCATGGGGGGCCGAGGCTCAACGTAAAGGTAAATTGTTCCCTGATACGACGCTTGAGCCAACGGCGTCGTTGATTCCGGGCCCAGTTGCGAGGCGAGGTGGAATTTGGTTCCAATCGGTGGGATGTCACGCACCACGGCAAGATTTCCCGGCGGAAAATCCACCAGTGTCTTTCCCGCAAGTTTCGCCGGCGGAAATTTTGGCGTGCCGACGCGCACGAAAGTTTTCTCGCCGGGAATCACCAGCGTGAGCACGCCTTCGGTGGTCGTCAATTTCAGCCAGCGCACGTTGGCGAAGTAACCGGCGAACTCGGGATATATCCAATCTTTGTAGCCGGTTTCCGTCGTGTTATAGGCGGTTTCCCAAACACCCAATGTGCCGCCCTTCAGCCGATTCCGCCAGACGCGATACGGGCCATCGCCCAGCCACGTTTTGCGGAGCATTTTTTCCTCGGGATAATCAAACGCCACGCCGACGACATTCGTCTGGACAGCGGGATCAACAGAGTAATCCAGCTTGAGCCAGCCCGAATCCAACAGGGTCCATTTCGCGCTCGAAATCGGTTCGCTCGTCAGTGAAAAACTTTTCCCGCCGACTTTGACACCCAGCAATCTTCCGGTCGCGGATTCGATGTCGGCCTCGGTGTCGCCATTTCTAAACAACAATTCGTCGCCGGCCACAGTGGATGCGACCGGCGAACCGGTGGGCGCGAATTTATTTTGCGGCTGCAGCGGATAAACCCATGTCCACAATTCCTGGCCGTTGGGATTGCGAGCCGTCACCGCCAGCGCGTCGGCCTTTCTCCAATCCGCCGGCAAATTCAGCTCCAATTTTCCGGATTTGCCCGGCGCAATCTTCGGGCTGGAAATTGCCCCCTCAGCAATCGTTTCAAATCCAGCCGATTGGCCGAACTTCCGCAATTGCCAGGTGAAAGCGCATTCGGAAAGGCCCATAAAGTCGTAACGGTTTTCGACCGGCAGCGTGCCGCTAAAATCAGCCGGCAAAGTGTCCGGAAGCTGCACCGGCGACCAAATCTGCTTGATCGTGTAGAAGCTGGCTTCCTTTTCGCGGAACGGTCCAAGAATGCCGTCGGGCGCCCAATTGCCTTTCACATCGATCTCGTTGTTCAGGTCGCCGCGCTGCACGCCTTCGTCGGCGAACACCCAAAGAAACCCGCCAGCCGAGACTTTGCTGCGGCGCATCGCGCTCCAATAATCCTCCAGACCCGCGCCGAGGCCGCCGTCGTAAAGTCCGTGGAGAAATTCCGTGGGCATATAAACCAGGTTGCCCGCCAACCCCTGCTCGAGCCCTTTGTAGTCCGGATAATGTTTGTCGTCGAACGGGCCAAATTTCGCCCACGGATGATTCACCGCGCGATGTTGCGGATCGAGTTGCGTGAAGTCGGAGTCGAGATTCGTGTTCCAGCCGCCTTCGTTGCCATTGTCCCAGATGATGATGCTCGGATGGTTCACGTCGCGCGAAATCATTTCCCGGACGTGCTGGCGGCCCACGTCGGTATCGTATTTGTGCTGCCAGCCGGTGAGTTCGTCGAGAACGTAAAGGCCTTTCTCGTCGCACAAATCCAGGAATTCCTCGTCGGGCGGATAATGCGACATGCGCACGGCATTCATGTTCATTTCCTGAATCAAGCCAACGTCGAGTTTGGCAATCCGGTCGGACGACGAACGCCCGAGCGTGGGCCACGCGACATGGTGACAAACGCCCTTGAGCAGCACGCGCTGCCCATTGACCAGCAACCCTTCGCCGGGGCACACTTCAATCGTGCGAAATCCGAAACGTTGTTTGAGTTCGTGCAAAACAGTTCCGCCGCGCCTGAGTTGCACGACGGCGGTGTAAAGCACGGGCGTTTCCGCCGCCCATAATTTCGGCGCGGAAATTTTCGTCGTGATATGCCCTTCATTGATGGGAACCGAAATGGATTTGCCGGCAGTTTTTCCCTGCGCATTGTGCAAGGTCACCTCGACGGTATCCGCGTTGCCATCGCCGCCGAGGTAATAATCCATCGCGAACGTGCCATCGGCGCGCGCGTCAATCGCCACGCGATCCACAAATTGGGCTGGTTCGGCCTGCAACCAGACGGGACGGAAAATGCCGCCGAAGACCCAGTAGTCCGCGTAACGCTCCGCGCCGTTCACGGAATTGTCCGCCGATTTATCAGTCACGGAAACCTCGAGCAAATTTTCCTGGCCGAATTTGAGCAGGCCGGTGATGTCATACTTGAAACGGTAGAACGCACCTTGATGCAACGGCCCGGCTTCCTGGCCATTTACCTTTACCGCCGCATCGGTCATCACGCCGTCGAACACAATAAAAACGCGCTTTTCACGCCAGTCGGCGGGAACATGGAAAAGATGGCGGTAGTCTCCGCGAATCGGCGAATAATTCTTATCCTCGTGGCCGTAGCGGAATTTGCCGAAGCCCTGCAACTCCCAACACGACGGGACGGCAATGTTGGTCCAAATGCCGCTGTTACGTCCATCGGAGCAATAAAAATCCCACGGAACGGTGTGTTCGCCGTCGGTGCCGGAAAGATATTGGCGAATGGTTTCCTGTGCCGCGGCGGGAGTGTTTTGGCAAAGCAGGCCGGAGAAGCAAAGAATGGTTGCGAGGAAAATTCGACCGCTGAAAATAAATTGTCGTCTCA
>DASXHY010000593.1:0-3853 GCA_036488095.1 Verrucomicrobiia bacterium
GTCCAATTCTGCAACTCATCCATTCGACGGCGTCGATAAAAAAACTTAATGCTGCTCGCAAACGCATACTGAACCAGTTGCCGCAGCCCATGATAGAAATGCGCGAGCCGCAGAGCACCATCCCGTGAAATCGTGAATGGAACCGAAATCCAAGTCAACACGAACTTGCGGGCGAGACCAATCGGCCGAAACGCAACAGCAAAAAACTTCCTGCCGCGGCATCTTCATGGTTAAATTCGCAGCCATGTTTTCGTCAGAAATCAAATCGGTTCATTTTACGGGCATCTGCGGCACGGCCATGGCCAGCGCGGCGGCGGCGATCAAGGAAAAAGGCTTTGTCGTCACGGGTTCGGATCAAAGTGTGTATCCACCCATGTCCACGTTTCTCGCCAGCCGCCAAATTGAAGTCATCAACGGTTACTCGGATCGAAACCTCGGGCACAAACCGGACCTGGTGGTGATTGGCAACGCGATTTCGCGCGGGAACCCGGAGGCGGAATACGTGCTCGACCATAAGCTGCGGTATTGTTCGCTGCCCGAGTTGCTCAAGGAATTTTTCATTCGCGGCAAACGCTCCATCGTGGTCGCCGGCACGCACGGAAAAACGACAACCACTTCATTGCTGACCTGGGTGTTCGAACATAATGGCCTGAACCCGAGCTATCTCATCGGTGGCATCCCGAACAATCTTTCGCAAGGCGCGCGCTTCACGGACAGCGAATGGTTCATCATCGAGGGCGATGAATATGACACCGCGTTTTTTGACAAGCGCAGCAAGTTCGTTCATTACCTGCCGGAGATTGCGATCGTCAACAACCTTGAATTCGATCACGCGGATATTTTTGAGGACATCAAGTCGATCCAGAAATCGTTCTCGCATCTCATCCGGTTGGTGCCGCGCAACGGGCTGTTGCTCGGCAACGGCGACGACGCGAACCTCGCGCCGCTGCTGAACGTCACGCATTGCCCGGTGAAGAAATTCGGCCTGGCCGGCGATTATGCGGTGTATGCGTTCAATATTCGTTATGGCCCCACGGCGACGGAATTTGAAATCCCAAGCTTCAAATTTCATCTGAACCTTGTCGGTGAATTGAACGTGCGCAACGCGCTGGCGGTGATCGCCTGCGCCAAGCATTGCGGCCTGTCCAACAAACAAATTCAAGCCGCCTTCGACACCTTCAAAGGCATCAAGCGCCGCATGGAAATCCGCGGCATCGCCGGCGGCGTGACAGTCATCGACGATTTTGGGCATCATCCGACGGCCATCCGTGAGACGTTGCGAGCGTTGCGAATCAAATATCCGCAGCAGCAGCTCTGGGCGATATTCGAGCCGCGCAGCAACACAACGCGGCGGAATGTGTTCCAGGACGAACTCGCATCCGCATTTGCGGACGCGGACGCGGTCGTGGTGGCGGAAGTGGCGCGACTGGAGCAATTGGCTCCTGGCGAACGGCTCAACCCCGAAAAGCTGATGCAGGATTTGAAGACATCCGGCAAGAGCGCGGCGTATTTATCGGACGTGGATGCAATCGTGACCCACGTCTCAAAAAACATCCAGGGCGGAGACATCGTCTGCGTCTTCAGCAACGGCGGCTTCGGCGGAATACATGGGAAGTTGCTGGAGCGGTTGGGGAGGCGGTGAATGCCCGCTTAGCGGGAACGATGCAGTTGCAAATGGGGAGCGCGCCCGCCCCGGGCGCAGTGAGTCGCGCCTCGCGGCTCACTTTGAGGCGTGAAATCTCCCACCGTTCACTGCCTTCCCCACGCCGCATGTGTTCGGCGCGAGATGTTCCCGGACCCAAATGCGCGCATTCAATCGCTGAACCAAAGTAAACCGACGGCTTCCGCCTCCCTCTCCTCCCCAAAAGGAGGAGAGGGCCGGGGTGAGGAGGTCGTCTGGATTCATGGGGAGGTGCGCCAAACGACGCCCGAGGCCTGAGTGTTGCCCAAAGTTCGACTGCATCGTTCGGTATGGCTCAGCATGGATCGAAAAATCATAGCCGCAAAAGAACGCAGAGAACGCAAAAGAAATGTCTTTTCCTTTGCGATCTCTGCGTTCTTTTGCGGCCATTAATTGCTTGCGGCATCGTTCCAAATGATAACAGGTGTATTTTTTTCGATTCAGAATTTTTGGCGTTGTTTGTTAGCGTGCGTCTTAGTGAATCAATTAGCGATAGTCTTTGCCTGTATCAGTCTTAATTCCGTCGCGGCCGCGCCGCGAAGTTCCAGCGGAGATTATGTTGTGCTGCTGCACGGCTTGGGCCGGACGCCGCTATCCATGAAGCGATTGGAATGGACCCTGGAAAAGGAGAATTATCGCGTCATCAATGCAGGCTATCCTTCCACGCGGGTTTCGATTCAGGAGGCGGCGGATCGGTGGTTGGGAGAAATCTTGCGGGAACGCACAACGGACCAAACCGTTAAAATTCATTTCGTAACCCATTCCCTGGGCGGGATTGTCCTGCGGCAATATTTATCCGAGCACCGGATTGAAAATCTTGGCCGCGTCGTGATGCTCGCTCCGCCGAATCGCGGCAGCGAACTGGCGGATCGGCTGAAGAACAATTGCCTTTATCGACTCGCCACCGGTCCTGCCGGCCAGCAACTCGGCACGTCCGATTCCAGCGTCCCCAACCGACTCGGCCCCGCCGATTTCGAATTGGGCGTCATCGCCGGGAACCGTTCCCTCAATCCGCTGTTTTCGTGGTGGATTCCCGGTCCCGACGACGGGAAGGTATCGGTGCGAAGCACCCGGTTGGCAGGGATGCAGGATTTTTTGGTGGTCCATCATTCCCATACCTGGATGGCGTGGAGTAGCGAGGTGAGCGCGGCGGTGGCGCAGTTTTTAAGGAGCGGGTGTTTTGCGAGCGGCGTATTCCTCCCGCACTCGTTTCCGCTCCGCTTCGTAGATCCCTAAAAGCTCCTTCTTCTGCGCCTCATCAACGAATCCGCGTTCATTTTCTTTCGCAACGCACCAGTCAATGAAATCCATTTGAATGTTCAACCGCGTCTTGTCCTTCGCCCATTCAGCCCACTTTTCCGGGTCCTTTGCATTCAGATAATCTTTAAACGATAAATATGAATCCCCGCCAGTCGGTGTCTTTCGAAATTTATAACCACCATACATATAGTGCCCATCGGAAAGCACCTCGCATACGGCGTCCCCCACGGTGAAATTGTCCCAAGCCGCGACGACATCGCTGTAGGAATAACGATCATCTCTCAGATGCTTCACCAGGGCCGGAAAAATCGGAGGTCCCATCATTTTGAGCTTCGCGATGGCATTGCTGACTTGGAGAGTCGTATAATGATAGGGAAGAAAATCAGCGAAAACTATCTCAGAGCCCCAGTAACCAGACGGGAACGGCGCCGGGCGCTGCGAAACCAATTGAACGACCAACGCGTCCACTTCCTTCAATCCTGAATCCTCAACCCTGATCGGAACATCTCCGGCGCGACCGCAGATTGCCGCCGCAAGCCACAAAGAGGCAGTCCAAAAAGCGCACGAGTTTTTGACGCGCTTCGCTGAGAGGGAGCATAGGTTTGCGAACTTATTTTGGGACGCCCCTTCCATGTGAATGGGTGTACGCCATTCATAGGAAAAGGTCAATTGCGCAATTCGCCAGATGAGCATTCCCATTTTAGTGTCCATGACCCGATGCGCTGCTGTTTTCTTGATATGACGGTGAAACGCCTCCATGATATAACCCGAACTGTCTTGCGTCGGTTAAGCCACGCGATGCAGGAGAATTTGTGATGCCGTATCGAGCCTGGTTTAAATGTATCAACCTGGAATGCGGAGAGACTTATCCGCTCAACTCCGTCGTGTACCAATGCAAACGCTGCCAATCGC
>DASXHY010000621.1:0-3385 GCA_036488095.1 Verrucomicrobiia bacterium
CCGGCGAGATGCAGGATGCTTCCGTGGAGAAACTGGAACGTAAACAATTGCCAGACGTATCCATGGATAAGGCACCAGGGAGTCAGGGCAAGCCAACCCTCCACGAAACTTTGCAGATAAACGTCATTGACGCACTGGAACATGAACACAACCGTGAGGATCACCATCAGAATGCCGGTCATGGACCAGGGCATTCCGCGTGGGCCTTTGCGCATGTAATGTCGATCTGCCAGAGCCATCGTGGAGGAAAGTAATCGTGAATATCGGACATTTCAACGCAGTTCTTGTTTCCGGTGCATTGATTTGGTCGCGGCCGGAGCGCCGGCGTCTCGCCGGCCAGTTCCGAGCGTCACCAGCAAGGAGTATTTGTAGTTCCGCATTTATGCGGCGGGGGCCAAAACCGTGCCGAACCGCATAAACGCAGGACCACAAACGAATCGCGCGGTTTACTCCACGACGTCCGCGGGCCGCAGGAACCTCAGGAAATAAAACCGCGTGAACGCCAGGCCCGTCAGGATGCCGCCCAGATGCGCGAAATGCGCCACGTTGCGACCGAGCAACAGCGCCAATTTGGAATCGGGAAAGGAGATCCCCAGAGCCGTAATCACCAGCACGACCCAAAGAAATGATTTGGCCCGCATGTTGATGGGTATGACGTAAAACAGCAGCATGACCAATCGTTGTTCGGGAAAGAGCATGGCGAAAGATGCCACCACACCAAAGATTCCGGCGGATGCGCCCACGCTCGCTTCAGTAGGCCTAAAATAATGGGGCCAGAGCACGGCAGCCAACACTTGCAGCAATCCGCCGATGATGCCGCCGGAGAAATACAGGATAAGAAAGCGTGTTTTGCCGACTGCCCATTCGACTCCGCGGCCAAAGACAAAAAGTGCCCAGCAATTCAGCAGCAAATGCGGCACGCCGCCATGCATGAATTGGTAGGTCAATAGTTGCCACACGAAACCGTGTTGCAGTCCCCACAAACTCAGGGCGAGATACCCGGGGTCAATCAACTTTGGCAAAAGACTGTATTGAAAAGCAAACGCGACGATATTTATCGCGATCAAGACTATCGTGGCCGACAACCACCGCCGCCGCGAGGGCTCTCGCATGTAATCGCGTTCTGAAAGCATCGCGGGACGATAGTGGGGAATCGGTGGTTTTTCAACTGAGTGCTTACGCGAGTATTATCTGATCTAAGGCGGAATCATGCAGTTGGAATGGGGAGCGCGCCCGCCTCGGGCGCAGTGAGACGCGCCTCGCGGCTCACTTTGAGGCGTGAAATCCTTCCGCCGTTCAGTGCCTTCCCACGCCGCACGTGTTCGCCGCGAGGCGCGCTCCCCAAAAATTCAACTGCGTCGTTCCCGCTAATTTTTCCTCTGCCACCACAGCATCAATTCCAGTCCGGTGCGGTTGGGATACGAGCGCGGCACCCATTCTTTTACCAAATCGAAATGCGGTGAGAAACGCCGCCATTGCTCATCACGCGTGGTGCCGAACGGCGGGCCGTCCTTGTCCGGGATGATGTAATTGACCGCCAGATATTGGCCGCCCGGTTTCAACCAGCGCAGCACCGCCCGCACGTAATTGTCCCGCTCGCCCGGATCGATCGCGCAAAACAGCGTGTGTTCAAAAATCCAATCGAATTGAAACGGCGGATTGTCCGTTAGAAAATCGCCGAGTTGAAAAGTCGGCTGGCCTTGGAGCGCCGGCTTTCCCAGCGCCGCATTCGTTTTTTCAATCGCGAGTTGGATGGCGCTTGGCGCGATATCGAATCCGTACGTGTTAAAACCGGCTTTTGCCCATTCGCGCGCGTCGTGTCCGGTGCCGCAACCGGGCACGCAAACCGTGCCGCGCGGCAGGTTTTGGTTCGCCGCCAGAAAATCCACCAGGCCCGGAGACGGCGCGCCCTTTTCCCAAGGCATGTCCTTTGTTTGGTAGCGGCTTTCCCAGTAATTCTGACTCATTATTATTTACGATTTGCGATTTACGATTGACGAGCGAACTGGCTTAACGGTGCGTCAATCGGAAGTCATATATTCAGGGATTATGATTTGCGATTCACGATTTAACCGCGAACTGCCCAAACGCTCGTAAATCGTAAATTCTCATTGGATTTGTCCATCGACGAGATGAATCGTCTTCTCCGCCCGTCCTGCGACGTTGAGGTCGTGGGTGGCCATGACCAAAGTCATCTGGCGTTCTTCGCGCAGCGAGCAGAGCAGGTCGATGATTTCCTGGCCGGTGTGCGAATCAAGGTTGCCGGTCGGCTCATCCGCCAGGATTAAATCCGGCTGATTGATCAGCGCGCGCGCGATGGCCACCCGCTGTTGTTCGCCGCCGGAAAGTTCGTACGGCTTGTGTTCCATCCGCTCTTTGAGGCCGACGCGCGTCAGCAATTCGCGCCCGCGGCTGGCCGCTTCGGCCGGGGAAGTGCGCATCATGCGGGCCGGCAGGCAGACATTTTCCAGCGCATCCAGTTCTGGCAACAAATAATATGCCTGAAAAATAAAACCCACCTCGCGATTTCTCCACTGCGCCAAATCGCGCCGGGAAAGATTGCGCAAACTGCGGCCCCGCGATTGAATTTCTCCCGGGTCCGGAAAATCCAACCCGCCGAGCAGGTGCAGCAAGGTGCTTTTGCCCGCGCCCGATGCGCCGCGCAACGCCAGAAAATCGCCGCGATTCACGTCCAGGGTGATGTCGCGCAGCACTTCCAATTCTCGTTTCCCGAGCATGTAAGTCTTGCCGGCATTTTTTGCTGAGAGGAAAGGCTCACTCATAACGCAGCGCCTCCACCGGTTTGAGCCGCCAGGCGCGCCACGCGGGGAGCACGCCGCCCAAAATGCAAATCACGAACGCACTGCCGCAAATCAACAGGATGTCGCCCGGAACAATCATTGCCGGCAATTGCGTGAAGCCGTAGATGTCCGCCGGGAACAATTCCATCCCCGTCGTGCGCCGCATGAAAAATAAAAACTCATTGCGATACGTCAGCGCCAAAAACCCGATGCCCAAACCGGCCAGCACGCCCACCGTGCCGATGAAAGCGCTTTGGCTCAGGAACAGTCCGCCGACCTGAAAATCCGTCGCTCCCAGCGCCTTCAGCATCCCGATTTCGCGCGTTTTCTGGACCACAAACGTAATCAACGCGCTCAAAATGCACAGCGCCGCCACGATCATGATGCAGAAAAGGATGATGAACATGACGTTTTTCTCGACGGCCACCGCGCTCAGCATCGAGCTGTCCTCCAGCCACGTGCTCACTTTGAATTGCGGGCCAAGGTTTTTTTTCAGTTGATCACGCACCAGCGGCGCGGCGAAAGGATCGTGCAACATCACCATCAAGCCGTGGACTTCGTCGCCGAGGCCGGACATGTCCTGG
>DASXHY010000644.1:0-2583 GCA_036488095.1 Verrucomicrobiia bacterium
GTTTGAGTCCCTACCCGCGCACAAGCCGCGCCGTTTCGTGCCGGAACAAATCGATTTGGGAGATTGGACGCAAATTGCGCCGCTGCTCGACCAGCTTCAATCCCGCGCCGCCCAATGCAAAACTACCGCCGACCTTGAACAGTGGCTGCTCGACTGGAGCGAACTCAACGCCGCGCTCGACGAGGAATCCTCCAAGCGTTACATCGCGATGACCTGCCACACGGACAATGCCCAGGCCGAAAAAGCTTATCTGCACTTCGTGGAAAAAATCGATCCCGAACTGAAGCCGCGCCAATTCGAGCTGGAAAAAACTTATCTCCACCGGAGGGACGAACTCCGCGAGTCCCAAAATAAATCTAACGGCCGCTATTTCGTCTTCGACCGCGATGTAAAAAACCACGTCGAACTTTTCCGCCCGGAAAATGTCCCGCTCGAAACCGAGGAAGCCATCCTGAGCCAGCAATATCAAAAACTCAGCGGCTCGCTGACCGTCATCTTTCGCGGCGAAGAGCGGACCCTCGTGCAAATGGGCCGCTATCTCGAGGAACCCGACCGCGCCTTGCGCAAGGACGCGTGGGAAGTCGTAGCGAACCGTCGCTTGCAGGAAACCGAGAAGTTCGAGGAGATTTTCGACAAGCAAATAAAATTGCGCCAGCAAATCGCAAAGAATGCCGGCTTTGATAATTACCGCGATTACGCTTTTCGCCGACTCGGCCGCTTTGATTACACGCCCGACGATTGCGCGAAGTTTCACGATGCCGTCGCCCGGGAAATCATGCCCGTCGTGCGCGAACTCCAGGCCGAACGGCGCAAAAAATTAAATGTCGACGCCTTGCGGCCATGGGATCTCGCCGTGGATCCGCTAAACCGCCCGCCACTGAAGCCGTTTGCCGAAGTGGGCCAGATGGTTTCGCGCACCCAGAATATTTTTAATCACCTCGACGGCGATTTGGCCGGCGGTTTTCAGCGCATGCAAACATTGCGCCTGCTCGACCTCGCCAACCGCAAGGGCAAGGCCCCCGGCGGTTATCAATCGACCCTCGCTGAGGCGCGCGTGCCGTTCATTTTTATGAATGCCGTCGGTTTGCAACGCGACGTGGAAACCATTTTGCACGAAGCCGGCCACGCCTTTCACGCGCTGGCTACGAGTGATGAGGATTTGTATGCCTATCGCTCGGCGCCGATTGAGTTTTGCGAAGTCGCCTCCATGAGCATGGAACTTTTGGGCAATGAATTCCTCGAAGAATTTTATTCCGGCGCCGATGCCAACCGCGCCCGCCGGACTCATCTCGAAGGCATCCTCGGAATTTTTCCGTGGATTGCGACCGTCGACGCCTTTCAACATTGGATCTACACGCACCCCGGCCACACACGCGCCGCGCGGGCCGTCGCATGGCTCGAATTGATGGATCGTTTCGGCGGCGACGTCGACTGGACCGGCTACGACAAAAGCCGCGCCTATTTGTGGCATCGCCAACTCCACATTTTCCTCCATCCTTTTTACTACATCGAATACGGCATCGCCCAACTCGGCGCGCTGCAGGTCTGGGCCAATTCCAAGCGCGACAAGGCCAAAGCGCTCAACGAATACAAAAGCTCCCTCGCGCTCGGAGGCTCGAAGCCGCTGCCGGAATTATTCAAAGCCGCCGGATCGCCGTTTGATTTCAGCGCAAAGACGATCAAGCCACTGGTGGATTTGACCCGCAACGAATTGGCGAAATTGGCCTAAGCGGCAATTGCCGGCGTCCGATTTGCCGAAGCCGCCGGTATCTAGTTATCCGGCGTAAAATAAAATCTGAACGCCGTACCGGCGCCGTTCGATCCACCGGTAATCGTAGTTCCATAAAATGCGCCGTCAGAGCCCAGCATTAAACCGCCGCCGGGGCTGCCCTGATCCAAATAATGAAGGATTTCAAACCCAGTCCCATCTTTGTTCAGCCGAAAAATTTCCGGGGTATTGTCGCTCGTCACGCCATACACCATTCCGTCCTGACCTTCAGCCAGCGGGCCATTGGGCAGCGAGCCGCTGGCGGCGGATTCCGGAAAGACAAATAATGTTTCAAAACCGGAACCATCCGGATTGATGCGGTAGACTGTTCCGTGGTTTCCGGTCCCGTAAGCGGTGACACCGTAAAGCTTGCCATCGCTTGCCAGCAAAAGCGGGCCGTTCAGAAGGTCGGAATCGAACGTGTGCAGTTCCTGGTAAGTCTGCCCATCCTTGCTTAACTTAAACAGTGTTTGCACGAAGCAGCCGTACAATGCCTTGTCCGATCCTTCAATCAATTCCGGTATCGAATAAGAAAAGGCATAGGAATTGGTAAGAACGCGCAGAATGCGATAGTGGCGTCCTTCCGTGTCCACTGAAAAAACCACGTTGCTCTCCACTGAACCATTGCTTTGTCCAAACTGCGCAGTGCCATAGAGAATATTGTCCGACCCCAGCAATACGCCACTCATTGGGAATTCTCCATCCGCAGGCGGGCCGGCAAAAACGTGTAATACCTTGAATCGGCCATTCTTCAGCCGAAACACCGTCCCGCGCCCCAGAGTCTTTTTTAATTTGCCGCCCTCGTAGGTCGTTCC
>DASXHY010000124.1:0-2459 GCA_036488095.1 Verrucomicrobiia bacterium
TTCCTTGCCGCGATAGGCGGGCAAACAATGCATCACCAGCGCGTCCGGTTTCGCGAGCTTCACGAGCGACTCATTGATTTGATAACCCGTTAGAATTTTGATTCGCTCCGTTGCCTCGGCTTCCTTGCCCATGGAAATCCAGACGTCAGTGTAAAGCAGGTCTGCTTCCTTGGCCGTCGCTTTGATGTCGGCGGAAACAGAAATTTTTCCGCCGGCGCGTTTCAAGATTTCTTTTGAGGGCTGGAATTCTTTTGGCGCCGCAATTCGCAAATTAAATCCGAACTTCGCCGCCGCAAAAATCCACGAGTTGGCCACATTGCACGCGCCATCACCGATGAACGCGACGGTTTTTCCCGCGATGGAGCCGCGTTTTTCCTGGTAGGTAAAAATGTCCGCGAGAATCTGGCACGGATGCTCGTCATCGGTGAGCGCGTTGATGGTTGGAATGCCGGAATACTGCGCGAAATCCTCCACGTCGCTCTGGTTGAACGTGCGGATGACCGCGCCATGAATCATGCGGCCCATCACGCGCGCGGTGTCCTTGATCGGTTCGCCGCGGCCAAGCTGAATATCGTTCGCGCTGAGAAACATCACGCTGCCGCCGAGTTCGCGAATGCCGACCTCGAAGGACACGCGCGTGCGCGTGGAAGCCTTGGAAAACATCAGCGCCCACGTCTGGCCCGCGAGCGGTTGCGCCTTGTGATGGCCGCGCTCGCGTTTCAGCGCGGTCGTGGCCGACAGAATTTTATCCATGTCCGCGTGGGACAATGCCTCAATGCTCAGCAAATTTTTCATGCTGCGAAACGGTGAATCTTGCAGGTTGGCGGGGAATTAACCAGCGAATTTTGCGGCAACCGCCTCGATGATCTTTAGTCCTTCCGCCGCTTCGCCCTCGCGCAAGTTCAGCGCCGGCAGGAGCCGAATGACATTCGCCCCGGCGGGAATGGTGAGCAACCCGGCGGCGTGCAGAAGGTTCACGAACCGCACCGCCTGCGTCTTCGTGGCGTCACCCGGAAGGTTCGGAATATTCGCGGCGAGTTCGACGCCGATCATCAGTCCCACGCCGCGGACTTCATGAATCACGTGCGGATATTTTCGCACGAGCGATTGCAGGCCGCTTTTAAGGAATTCGCCTATCGCGCGCGCGTTGTCCGCCAGTTTTTCCTCGCGCACGACTTCGAGAATTTTCAACGCCACGGCGCAACCGAGCGGTGTGCCGCCAAAAGTCGAGGCGTGCGTGCCCGGCCCGAGCAGGTCACCGTAAGGTTCGCGCGCCCAAAAGGCCCCAATCGGAAAACCGCCGCCCAGCGATTTCGCCATCGAGATGCCGTCGGGGACGAATGAATCCGTGTTGCGTGTTCCGTGTTGCGTGTTCTCCAGAATGCGTTGAAACGATTGAAACCTTCCCGTTCGGAAATAACCGTCCTGCACGCCGTCCATGAGCAGGAGCATTTTCTTTTCGTCGCACAGCTTGCGCAGGCCGAGCAGAAATTCCGAGCTGGCCATCGTCAAGCCGCCTTCGCCCTGGATGCCTTCGATCATGATCGCGACCGTCGCCGGCGAAATCGCGGCGCGCACGGCGGCGAGGTCGTTGTAAGGCACGTGCCGGAAACCGGGCATGATCGGCTCGAAACCTTTTTTCACTTTGTCCTGCCCGGTCGCGGCAATTCCGGCGAGCGTGCGGCCGTGAAACGAATTGATCGCCGTCAGGATTTCGAACCGGCCTTCGTCGTGGCCGAACTTGCGCGCCAGTTTGAATAAACCTTCGTTCGCCTCCGCGCCGCTGTTCGAGAAAAAAACTTTGCCGGGCGCGATGAGATTCACGATGGCCTCGGCGAGACGTCCCTGCGGTTCGTGATAATAAAGATTGGACACGTGCACCAGCTTGCGCGATTGCTCGATCAGCGCCTCGGTGATGGCTGCGTGCGCGTGGCCGAGCGCCGTCACGGCGATGCCGCCGCCGAAGTCGAGATAACGCTTGCCCGTGACGTCATAAACAAAACTGCCCGCGCCGTGGCTCAACGCGATATCGAAACGCCCGTAGCTCGGCACGACGTTTTTTTGGAACAACGCCTGCACGGCGGCCACATCGTTACGCACGATGGGCGGTGGTGATGGAACAATGTCTTTCATTTTATGCAAACCGACGGGGAAATATTTAGCAGGAGATTTCGCGGATGGAAGCGGAATCGAATCAGGATTCCGCCTGCAACGCATCCCACGTTTCGGTATAGAGCACGCGGACGGCGGGAGCCACCGCGAGATCGCGCGGCAATTTGCGGCGAAGAATTAATTCGATCACATCACTCTTGTCTTTGTGACGGCGCAATGGGGACCCCGACCAGCTATCGAGCTTGAGCGAAATCAGCTCTTCGAGTTTTACGATTTGAAATTGTTCGGTAACTTTTCCCGGCTGAGGAAACGGAACTTTGCACCCGCTTCTCAACACTTCCCCCGCC
>DASXHY010000674.1:0-2639 GCA_036488095.1 Verrucomicrobiia bacterium
TCCTCACCACCGGCGGCACCGGCGTGGCGTTGCGCGATGTGACGCCCGAAGCCGTGCGCGAAATCGCACTGCGCGAACTGCCCGGCTTCGGCGAAGTCATGCGCGCGGAATCGATGAAAATCACGAAAAACGCCATCCTGTCCCGAAATCTTGCGGTCGTAGTGGACAAATGTCTCGTGATTTGCCTCCCCGGAAAGCCCAGCGGCGCAGTCGAATGCCTCGGATTCGTCTCCGCAGCCATCCCCCATTGCGTGGAAGTTTTGCAGGAAGTGCCGACGAGTTGCTGAGGGCGTCGTGAACGTAAAACGTGAAACGTGATTGTGGTACGCGTTTCATTCACGTTTCACGTTTCACGTTTTACGTTTTACGTCTTACGTGTCCTCAATATAAAATCCGCCCAGCAGATTCGCACAGTGAAAATCTTTTTTCTCATCGCGTTGCTGTTGTCGGTCGCAGCGTTCGGTTGCGCGAGCAAAACCAGGCAGCAGGCGCAGGTCCGCCGCGCGTATGCCGCCGGCGAGCAGGCCGCCCGCGCGCAAATGGAAAAGGCCGCCCAAGAACAGCAACGGCTTGCCGTGGACTCGCAGGCCAGAATCGTAGGCGCGGTCAGGAATTCAGTGCTCGCCTGGTCCGATGGGATGACGCTTGCCCGCGCGTTGGCGGAAGCCGAATATGAAAAAACGCGGACGCCGAGAATGATCACTATTTATCGCAATAACCAACAACTGAACATCGAGCCTCAGCGGCTGCTCGACGGCGAGGATTATCCGCTTTTTGCGGGCGACATCGTGTTCATTCAGGATTGAGGGCGTGCTTTTTTGCGACTCAATTCCTTAATTGAGGAAAAAGGGAGAAAAGTTTGGCAACGCAACTCGACTGCTCAAAATTTTCGCACGTAAAAATCCCTCATATGCCTGCTAAGGACGGGAGACGGAAAAGCAGCACCTGAAAAAACTAAATGCTTCAATAACTCGGCGCTCAATAAACCCACTGCTTAATAACACCCAGGCATTAGAAGCACTCGAAGGTTAAAAATCATCCGTGCCTGCTAAGGACGGTTAGCAGGCACGGATGCGATTCTAATTTGAACAATTTTGATGTCGAGAAGGATCTCAGAAAATCGAGCCCACACATACCGCCGAAATTTCCGATGCCTTCGCCCAAATTCGAACAAATTAACTAAAGTTACACCCGCAATAGATCGCCGAGAACGCAAAGAAAAAGAGTTCTTTGTGATCTTTGCGTTCTTTTGCGGCTACAATATTCTTGGAAATGCCCCCAGTCGAAGCATCCAGAATTTTTAACCTGGATGCATTCGCCCGTGTTCTTTCGTTGATTTGCGGCGGCCCTCGGTGAATACTTTCCGCACTGGACCGGCGCAGCCACATTCCAAAAAAAGGCGATTCATGATTTCCCTGCAACAATTGACGAAGCGCTACGGCGCGCAGCTCGCAGTAGACGCGCTCACCTTGGAAATTCCCGCCGGCCAAATCGTCGGTTTCCTTGGGCCCAATGGCGCGGGCAAATCCACCACCTTGAAAATGCTCACCGGCATGATCGAGCCGACCGATGGATCAGCGACAATCTGCGGCTTCGACCTGCGCACGCAGCCCATCGAAGTGAAACGCCGCGTCGGGTTCGTGCCCGAATCCGGCGCGGTATTTGAATCGTTGAGCGGGCTGGAATACCTCGAGATGATCGCCGCCTTGTACGGCATTCCGCGGGACGCAGCACGGATTCGCATCCAGCAGTTCATCGCCTTTTTCGACCTGAGTTTTGAAACGCTCACCGACAAGCTGCTTGGCGCTTACTCGAAGGGGATGCGCCGCAAGGTGGTCATCACCGCGGCGCTGCTGCACAATCCGCCGGTGGTTTTTTTCGATGAACCGCTGGATGGGCTGGACGCGAACGCGGCGGTCGGATTCAAGGCGCTGATTCAAACGCTCGCCCGCGAGGGCAAGACCATCGTTTACAGCTCTCACATTCTGGACGTCGTCGAGCGCGTGTGCGACCGGGTGATTATTATTGATAAGGGCAAATTGCTGCTCGACGGCAGGCCGGACGAGCTTGTGGCCACCCACAACGCCGGCACGCTCGAACACCTGTTCACGCAATTGACCGGCGGCGCCGAATTGGAACGCCGGGCGGAAGACTTCGCGAAAACTTTTCGTTCATGAACACGCCACCCGAAGTTGCGCCCCAGGCCGCGCCGCCAATATTGAATCCCGCGATTCCCACCACGCGCACGCTGCGCCGGCTTTTCCTCACCCTCTACCTGCGAGGCCGGGGCGCGCGCGGGTTGCGGCTGAAGGGCGCGCCCAAATCGGTCGGCCAAAAACTCGCCCTCGCTCTCGGCATTTACGCGTTTATTGGATTGCTGGCCACGAATTTCGTCCGGCAGCCCGTTTTCGCGCTGGCGATTTATTTGCACAGCATGACGTTTATGTTCCTGGGAATGTTTGTGTCATCCTCGGCAGGCGAAGTTCTGTTCAACAAGGAAGAGGCGGACATCCTGCTGCATCGGCCGGTCACCTCGCGCGAATTGCTGTGGTCGAAAATTCGCGTGCTGATCCAAGTATCCCTCTGGCTCGCGGGCGCATTGAATCTCGTGGGATTATTCGTCGGCGTTTCGGCGTCCG
>DASXHY010000683.1:0-8453 GCA_036488095.1 Verrucomicrobiia bacterium
AGCGTGCCGCCCACGTCGAAGGTCACGGCTTTGATTTGGGCGTGACGGGGTTGGTTAGCGCCTGGGGAGCCACTCATTCAATTCCTTCTCATTGCTTTCGGAAACGCCCGCGAGGTGAAGCAATTCCATGGCTTCGCCGACGAGGTAAAGTGAGCCGGCGATGACCACGAAGGGAACCGCGGAGATTTTTTGCAGCGCTTCGGCGAGCGAGCCGCAGACTTCGATGGCGGCGCGCGGATTTGATTCCCGGCACGCGGCGACGAGTTTGGCCGGGTCCTCGCTTCGTTCGCTCTGCACGGGTGTGAGCAGGATGCGGCCGGCGAGCGGCGCGAGCGAATGGCACATGCGGGTGGAATCTTTGTCGCGAAAAACGCCGAAGATCATGACCGGTTTGGAATCGGGAAACTCCTCCTGCAACGCGATGCGCAACGCTTCGGCGCCGTCGGCGTTGTGCGCGCCGTCGAGCAGGATGGTTTGGCCGGAAATGGTTTGGACGCTGTGCATTCGACCGGGCCAATTTACGGTTTCCAAGCCCGTGCGCAATTGGGCGTCGGTCACGGGAAGTTGCTTCGCGAGCGCGCGAACGCTGGTGAGGGCGAGGGCAGCATTGAGGCGCTGATGCGGGCCGTGCAATGGCAGTTCGATGGAATCGAGCGGTGGACCGCCTGTCTGCGCCGTATCGACCAGCGCAAATGGGGCATGCTTTTCTCGCGCGACGGCCTGAATGACTTCAAGGCCGTGCCCGGGCGATGCTGAAGTCACGACATGCACGCCGGGTTTGATTATGCCGGCTTTTTCGGCGGCGATTTTTTCCACCGTGTCGCCAAGCCATTCTGAGTGCTCGATGCCGATGTTCGTAATGACGCTGGCCAGGGGCGTGACGATATTGGTTGCGTCGAGCCTTCCGCCGAGGCCGGTTTCCCAAATGACCAGTTCGCATTCCTGCTCGGCAAAATGGAGCAGCGCCATGATGGTAACGGCTTCGAAAAAGGTTGGGTGATGATTTTCGGGAAATTCATCGAGCAACGGTTTTAATTCCGCAACCTGACGCACGACGTCCGCCTGGCTGATAAATTGCCGATTGACCTGGATGCGTTCGCGAAAGGAAACCAGGTGGGGCGAGGTGAACATTCCGACGCGCAAGCCGCTCGCTCGATAAATGCTCTCCAGCATGGCGCAGGTGGAACCTTTGCCGTTGGTGCCGGTGACGTGGATAAAGCGAAGGTGGCTTTGGGGATTGCCGGCGAGGTCAGCGAGCTTGACGGTGTTTTCCAACCCGAATTTTGCGCCGAACAAGCGCAGGCTGTAGAGGAACTGGATGGCTTCGGCGTAAGTCATCGTTCCACAGTGAAGGTAATATCAAACCCCACATCATTGATGGAGTGATCTGGAGGCCTTTCTCGCCCTCCGTGGTCACGTCGGTCCTTGCCGATGCTGTACACCATATATCCTTTATCCAAGCGACGGTAGCGCAGCGGTTGACCGTCAAAAGGATCAATCGGGACTTCAGGCAGAAATTTAGGTGTTAGAGTGGCAAGGTTCTCCGGCAAATACCCTTTGGCCAGGCGAAATTGTTCGATGGCAATTGCCGTGTTTGCAAGCCGAGAAGTTGCCAACGATTTGGCTTCGACGAAAACGGCACCGGAGCTTTCCGGGTAGAACATTTCGGAAAGCGCGTAATGCTTTCGTTTCATTTCCGTATAGGGGCCTTTGTTCGTAACGATTGCAAAACTTCCGGGGGGCGGGAGGGACGCCAAAACGATATTGGTACGCATGATGGTCAAATAAAAGAGCAGGTCGCGTTCATACACGCCGCTTATGCGGAAAAGGAGCGGCTCCGTATTGGAGGCCGGGATTTCGATTGCTTCGGGATCGCCGTCCGCCTTCGCTTGTTCCCTGACATTCGCCCAGGTCAGGCGGAAATATGGAATGGCTATCGCGCGGTGCGCAATCAACGTGCGCGCGAGTAAATTTGTCTTTTCAGAAGGGCCAAAAGCAGAGGTCAAACCGGCCAACTCATCGGCGGTTGCGGGACCCGAATTCAAGCGACGTTCGAGGACAGTCGTTGCCGATAAAACCATGCCGTTACGGACAATCCAAGATATCACAACTGGTTCACTGTCCAAAGTTGTGGCCATACCCAAGATGTTCTCAATTGCGATGTTGGCCGCGGGAAGGTTTGTGGCGTCAAGATCCAAGAGTGCTTGAAATTCCTCCATGCGAGCCAAATGTTTCAGCGGTGCCAGATGTGGGAGCTGGTAATAGATTCCAAGACTAAAATCAATAGGGTATCGGCTCTTCGGGAGTTTGATCGCTTCACGCATTTTGGAAAGTGCTGAGGCGTTCATCTCAAGGCAGGAACTGAAAAGCTCTTTTTCTTTGGCAGACAATGGTTGCGTGCGGCCGGGAGTCCTGAAATCAGCAAATTCGTTCGAACGAACGTCGGAAGCAGGAAACTCACGCATCATCGCGAGCGCTTGCGTCATTACCAATGCTGCGTTTTGGGAGTCAGGTACTTTGGAATACCAGTCGTTCAATTCCGTGCCGCTCGCAGGCAAGCCTGCGCTGTAGATTGCACGTAATTCGGCATTGAGATTGTGCTCCAGGTTTATTCGCCATCCAAAAAAGAACGCGAGTGATAGGATCAGCAAAGCCGCAAGGCTGAATGTTGACCAAAGTATCCGTTTAACAGTACGGGTCATTGTTCTCGAATTATTCTGGAGTCTCTTGGAGACAATCTCAAATCCAGAAGCAAGGCAACTTCTTAAAACTGCTAGCGCAGATCATACAGGTATAGCAACGCCGCATCGCCACTCGGGAGTTTTTGCGGCGGCTCCGGCAAGTCCGCATAACGCACCGCCATCTCAATCATAAACTTTGCGTGGGCGAATGCTTCCAATATTGACCGCGGAGTTCGTTCTGCGTCTTCATTTTCAGCGCCGAACTCTTTGCCTGTTCCTTCGCGGATGATTTCCTCGAAAGCCATATTCAGTTTTCGTTCGGGGAGCAACTCGCGAAGCAGTTGCACGGCTTTTTCAGTTGTATTCTGAGTGCTATAAACTTTGAAGCTGCCGTGGTAGTAGCGGTAAAAATGATCCTCGTAGTGCCAGTGCCCGCTCATTTCCTCAAGCATTGCTCGGAGTTCAGATTTCTTGTCCTTGAGCCGTTGTAGCAATAGCCGTTCGAGCCGCTCGCGTTCTTCTGGCTTAATTAGCCGCTTCCACAATTCTTCCAACCGCTCGGCTTCTTTTGATGACAGCGGTGGCGCTTTAGGGCTTAGGTCGGTTGATTCAGGCGGATCAAATTTGAATTCCGGAAACATACCCGTGTTATTTTCACAACGGTTTATGGTGCAATTTCGCGTGTGCCGCCGCGATGAAGCTTTTGAACAATGGATGCGGCTGGTGCGGTTTGCTTTGGAACTCGGGATGAAACTGGCTCGCGATGAAAAATGGGTGCTTCGGCAATTCAATCATCTCCACGAGCTTGCCGTCGGGTGTCATGCCGCCGAAGGCAAAGCCGCCTTTTTCGAAACGTTCCCGGTAGGCGTTGTTGAATTCGTAGCGATGCCGATGCCGCTCTTTCACGACGAACGCGCCGTAAATCTGCTGCGCTTTGGTGCCCATGACGAGTTGGCAGGGCTGCGCGCCGAGGCGCATGGTGCCGCCTTTCTTGGTCACGCGTGTTTGTTCGTCCAGCATGGCGATCACGGGGTGCGGTGTGTTCGGATCGAATTCCGTGGAATGCGCTTTCGGGAGCTTTAACACGTTGCGCGCGAATTCAATGGTCGCGATTTGCATCCCGAGGCAGAGGCCGAGATAGGGGATATTGTTTTCGCGCGCGTATTGCGCGGACTGGATTTTGCCTTCGATGCCGCGCTCGCCGAAACCGCCCGGGACGAGGATGCCGCCCAGGCCCTTCAAATGTTTTTCAGCGCCGTCGCGCTCGATTTCCTCTGAGTCGACGCGCTGGATTTCGACGCCGCAATCGTTGGCGATGCCGCCGTGGATGATGGCCTCGTAGACGGATTTGTAGGCGTCCTGCAGGCCGATGTATTTTCCGACGACACCGATGCGCACGCGATGCTGCGGAGCGATGAGTTTGCGGATGATTTCCTGCCAGTGCGTCATGTTGGCCGGGCCGGTTTCGAGGTGTAAAAGCCGGCAGACCAATTCATCCATGTGTTCGCGCTGCAACATGAGAGGCACTTCGTAGATGCTGTGGTCAACGTCCTTTTCCTCGATCACGGCTTCGTAGGGGACGTTGCAAAACAGCGAAATTTTCTGGCGCACTTCCTTGTCGAGCGGGAATTCGCTGCGGCAAACGAGCACGTGCGGGGCGATGCCGATTTCGCGGAGTTTGGCGACGGATTGCTGGGTGGGTTTGGTTTTTAATTCACCTGCGGCTTTGATGAAAGGCACGTAGGTGACGTGAATGAAAATCACGTTCCCGTGTCCGGCTTCCAAAGCGAACTCGCGAATGGCTTCCAGGAACGGCAATCCTTCGATGTCGCCGGTGGTACCGCCGATTTCGGTGATGATGACGTCCGCCTTGGTGTGCTCGCCGAGGACGTGAATGCGGTTCTGGATTTCATTCGTGACGTGGGGAATGACCTGCACGGTTTTGCCGAGATATTTTCCCTCGCGCTCGTTATTGAGGACGGTTTGGTAGACCTGGCCGCTGGTGAGGTTGTTCAGGCGGGTGAGTTTGACGTTGGTGAACCGCTCGTAATGGCCGAGGTCGAGGTCGGTCTCGGCGCCGTCGTCGAGCACGTAGACTTCGCCGTGCTGATAGGGGTTCATCGTGCCGGGGTCGACGTTGAGGTAGGGATCGAACTTTTGCAGCACGACTTTGAGGCCGCGGTTCTCGAGCAGGGTTCCGAGCGCGGCGGCCGTGAGGCCCTTGCCGAGCGAACTCACCACACCGCCGGTTACAAAAATATATTTCATGTGCTTCGCAAAAAGTTAAATGAGTAATTGGTTAAATAAGTTAAATGGGCTGTCAAATACGCCGTCATCGACCTGTTTGACCAATCACTTATTTTACCAATTTAAGGCTTCAACAACCGTTCGACCCTTGCCACATCTTCGGGCACATCCACGCCGACGCTATCGTAATCCACTTTCACGACGGCGATGGGGATGCCGTTTTCCAGGGCGCGCAGTTGTTCCAGTTTTTCGGACTGTTCCAATGGCGACATCGGGAACTGGACCAGCCGCAGCAATGTTTCGCGCCGGTATCCATAAATGCCAAGGTGCTTCAAAAAAGGAAACGCCGCCAACTGTTCGTTCGCCGAACGACTGGCGGCTTCGCGCAAATACGGAATCGTGCGCCGGGAAAAATATAACGCCCGCCCGGCGGCGTTGACAACGACTTTTACGACGTTCGGGTTGTCGTATTCGGCCGCGGCGCGGATGAGTGTGGCGGCGGTGGACATTTCGGCTTGCGCGAGCGCGCCGGCCACGGCGTCGATCACCGCGGGCTCGATTAAGGGTTCATCGCCCTGGATGTTCACGACGGCGTCGCAGTCGCAGCGGGAGGTGACTTCCGCGATGCGGTCCGAGCCGCTTGGATGGTCGGCGCGGGTCAGTTCCACGCGGCAAAATTTGCGCGCCGCTTCGGCGATGCGCGCGTCATCGGTGGCGACGATGATTTCGTGGAGGGATTTGGCCTGCTGGCATCGTTCGACGACTCGTTCGATCAAAGGTTTGCCCGCAATCAGCGCGAGTGGCTTGCCGGGAAATCGGGTGGAAGCGTAGCGGGCGGGAATGATGCCGAGGATGCGCATGGTTAACAGGCTGCTAGGGTTTGCGGCGGATGGATTCCATGACTTTAAGCCCTTGGTTGAAGTTTGGACCGTCTTTGTCATTGGTAAGAAGATCGAAATCTCCCCAGAGATTGCCGCTGCGGAACATTCCGGTGGCCACGTTCCGGTAGGCGCCCACCAGCATTGCGTTCCAGTGGGAATCGGTAAAGCGGGCGAACGAGCCGGTCACCGCCGGACCCTGGAGTTTTTCCAGGGTGACTGTTTTTTCGACGGAATTCGGCAGATACTGAATGGTGGCTCCTTTATTGATGCTTTTTTGCATGTCCGCTTCCGTCGGTTTTAAATCCTTGCCGCCGAATCCGTCCCAAAAGATGGTCAACCGGATGACGGTTGTATTGCCGGCTGAATGCAATTCCGCCGAGACACCCGGCAGGTTCAAGTTTGTGCGAATGAGCGTCCAATCTTTTGGGGTTGAAATTTCCAGTGTGCCCTGGTCGCTGACGACGAGGGTGTTGGTGGCGAGGGCTTCGTTCTCGGCCGCTCGCGCGAGGGGCATGGCGGTCATCAAGGCGGCGAGTAACAACAGTTGTCTCATGATGAAAAGGTTTCGGAAGGCAAGCGCGGGGGCAAGCGCAAAATAGTGGTGGGGATGGGTGCGGTAATCGATTGAACCTTGCAGGCTGGCAGCCTGCGATACAGCAGACAAGGCTGTCTGCGTTACGGATGCACGGGCGAGACGCGCGTGGCGCTATTGTGCAAAATCCATTCGGCGGCGGCGGCCAGATCGTCGACTACGATGGCGGCCGAGAGCTTGCCGCTGGAGGTACGCTCCAGCTCCGCGCCATAACCGGTGCGCACGAGGATGCTTTTTGCGACGCCGGCATTCCAGCCGGACTCAAGATCTATCAACTTGTCCCCGATGACGTAGCTGCGCGAGAGGTCGATCCCGAATTCATCGCGCGCGTCGAAAAGAAATTGCGGCGATGGCTTGCGGCCCCGACTCGGCTGGCCGGGCGCTTCGGGCGCGATGTAAATTTTCTCAAAGCGCACGCCGTCGCTGGCAAAAATATCGGTGATGTGCCGGTTGACGCGCTCGACGTCGGCCAGCGTGAAATAACCGCGACCGACGCCGGATTGATTGGAGACGATGAACAGTTTGAATCCCGCGATTTGAAGGCGTTTCAATGCGGACGCCGCGCCGGGAAATACGGCGACGTCCTCAATTTTGTTGAGGTAGTTTTTTTCCGCGATCAGGGTGCCGTCGCGATCCAGGAAAACAGCGCAATTCACGAGCCGTGAGTGTTTGATAAAGGTCGCCGCGAGGGAAGAAGAAACTGACGGACGACTGCTGGGGGTTTCTACCAACGTCGAGCCTGTTGATTATTGAGAGCCAACCATCGAGCGTACTGCATGCAACCAGGAGTTCCATTGATTGTGGGCGCCGGCCCAGTCGGCGCCGGGGCGGCGCTGCTTTTGAAAAGAGCAGGCATCGCGGCGCGGATCATTGAGAAGGCCGAAGAGCCGTCGAGACATTCAAAGGCGCTTGCGGTAAATCCGCGGACGCTGGAATTACTTCAATCAACCGGTGTGACTGACAAAATGCTGGCGCTTGGACTGCGTATTCGAACGGTCCGTTTCCATTTTTCTCGAAGCAAAACGGCTGAATTGTCCTTCGATTCACTTCAGCACGAGTATCCGTTCATGCTGGCCCTGTCTCAAGCGACGACGGAACGGTTGTTGAAAGAAGCGCTCGCAGCGGCGGGCGAAAAAGTGGAGTGCGGCACCGAACTTATCGCTTGCCGCACAAGTGAAGGCGGAGTCGAGGCCCAATTGAGACATTCGTCCGATGGTTCAATCGAAAACGTCAATTGCCCCTGGCTTCTGGCGGCGGATGGCGCGCACAGCACGGTTCGCAAATCACTGAATATTCAATTCTGCGGAAGCAGCTTCGAGAAACCGTGGTATCTTGTCGATATCCCGCTGACGACTCGTCTCGAACAGCATTTTGGCCATGTCTTTTTTCCCAAGGGTGGAGGATTTATTTTTCTGATTCGGGTCGTGGACGAAACGACGGAACGGTCGCAAGGTCCGAAATTGTGGCGTGTTATAAGCGACGCCCAAAATTGCGTCGAGCAAATCCCTGATGTGATTCCGGCCGCATCCGCGGTCTGGACTTCGGAATTTTACATCTCACATCGCATCAATGAGCATTTGCAGGCGGGGAACATTTACTTCGCCGGGGATGCCGCCCACATCCATTCGCCAATGGGCGCGCGAGGAATGAATCTCGGACTGGAAGACGCGTGGGTATTCAGCCGGCTCGTCGAGTTGAACCGGATTAATGATTACGAGAGGCTGCGATACGATTGCGATCATGCGGTAGTGAAGCGGGTCGAGTTACTTTCACGCATGGCGCTCGGAGAATCATTCTTCAAAAGAGCGGCTCGGGCCGTGTTGATTCGAGGGCTCCTCAGGATGTCATTCATGCGAAAGATGTTCCTGACAACCGCGAGCGGACTGGACCATTCGCTCGAACTGGAGAAGCGATCGACCGCTGCGCAGTCGTCCGCTTCCCGCGAAGGACACAGCGTTGTGCATCGAAGAACCGCGAGCCACCACGCGCGTTAACCTCATCAATTTACGATTTACCCGTCAATTTGCGATTTACGATATACGATTTACGAGT
>DASXHY010000034.1:0-6475 GCA_036488095.1 Verrucomicrobiia bacterium
AATGTCTTTTCTTTCGCCCCGCCGGGACTTGTGAGTTTTCCACACACTGCTCCCACGGCTCATGCCATGGGCTATCATCTAACGCTGCTCCGCAGCTATTTTCTTGCTCGTTCACAATGTCTAAATGAGATGTGCCCCCGACCGATAACGGGTAATTTCCCCGTCACTCGACACTAATCCCTAAGATTTGCAAAATGCGCTCCAACTCCTCGTCGTTGAAAAATGAAATTTCCAACCCGCCCTTTCCTTGCGAATACCGCAAATGCACCTTCGTCCCCAACTTTTCACGAATGCGATTTTCCAAATCCGCCACGTGAGCGTCCTGCGTCAGTGGCGTAATACTCGCCGGCTGCGTTGGCCCCGTCCCGCGCGCCTGCAACTTGGCCACCAACCCTTCAGTCTGGCGAACATTGAGGCCTTCCTTGATGATCCGTTCCGCCGCAAGTTGCTGTTGCTTTTCCGTCGCAAGACCGAGCACAACCTTCGCGTGCCCCACCGAAAGCCGCCCGTCGCGAATGTAACTTTGCAGCACCGACGGAAGCTTCAGCAACCGCAAGGCGTTCGCCACCACCGCGCGGCTTTTGCCCACCTTCGTCGCAACATCCTCCTGCGTCAGTTGAAACTGGTTGATGAGTTGCGAATAACCCTGCGCCTCTTCAATCGCATTCAGGTTTTCGCGCTGCAAATTTTCGATGAGCGCCAGTTCCAGCACCGCACGATCATCCGCCTCGCGCAAAATAATCGGCACCTCGGGAAGATTCAGGAGCTGCGCCGCGCGCCAGCGGCGTTCGCCGGCAATCAGTTCGAAATGATCGCCCCGGTCCCGGACAATCAACGGCTGGACAATCCCCTGCTCGCGAATGGAATCCGCCAATTCGCGCAAAGTCTCGGACGTAAAATCCTTTCGCGGCTGAAACGGGCACGGCCGGACGCGGCTCAGCGCCACACGCTGAATGCGCTCGCGAACATCAATCTCCGGCGCCGGAACCGCCGCAGGGGACGTCGCCGGCGCGGCAGGAGACGGTGGTTTCGCCACGGCGGGAGCGCCCCCGAGAAGCGCTCCCAAACCACGGCCCAAAGCTGGTTTTGCCATGCAGCCAGAGTGTCGCAGCCCGAACGAGATGTCAATTCAGTCGAAGCGGGCGCGTGCCTTTAACGTGCCGACGCCGTCCCGCCACCGAATTTGTCCCCTGAGTCCTCTCTGTCCCATAAATCCTCGTCTCATCATCCCCACCTCCGCTCCCTCTGCTTTCTCCTGTTCAAAAGTTATTTCTTCATCACCGGCGCAACCCACAACAACGGCTGCGTCACCGCAATGTTGCGCCGGATTTCCAAATCCGTCGGATCAGCATTCAACTTTTTCCATAGCTCAAAATACTTTGCCTCGCCCGTCTCGACATAGGCGAACAGCAGGCAAGGCTCACGCGCCGGCCAATTATCCCAATGCATCACATCCTTACCCCGGCCATCCGCCAGCCACTTCTGTTTGTCCGCGAGATAGGGATAAATAAATTCCGCTGATTTCAAAGCCGTGCTGCCTCCGGGCAATTTGAATTTCCACAAGTCATCCCCGGGCTTGGACAACAGCACGCAAAGAATCGCCACATTGTCCGCCTGGAAAATCGAATACCCGTAAGGCTTCGTGCGTTTCAATTCCAGCGGGAAACTGCCGTCGTCCGCCATTTGTTTCGGCAGCAACACTTCCTTGAACCGCTCCCGGCAAAGCTGCACCGTTTTTTGATCGTTCACAAATACCGCGAAACTCGCCAACTGCACGAAATACGCAATGCTGTGATTATTCGCCGCGTTCATCTCCTTGACGCCATTTTCCGCCGTCGTCATCCAATGGATATAATCCGCAAACCATTTCTTCAATCCCGCGTCCACCGCCGGATCAAACGCGGGGGATTTTTCCAGGAAACGCACCGCCACCGGCAATTCGGCCAGGTGCAGCGTATCGATCACGCCATAAGACCGGCCCGTCGCCACCCCCAGCACCGCCTGCGCGTAATCCAAATTGGGATTCATTTTCGTTTTCTCATCGAGAAAGAAAACGCGCAAAAACTCCGAAGCTTTGGAAACATATTTATCCTCGCCCGTGCACGCATAAGCGGCCGCCAGCGCGGCCACCGCGTCCTTCATGTCCCGCATCGCCATCCGATGATGCTCGAAATTCTCCGGATTCGTTTCGCCATCGCGGCCAATGTACGGCAGGCCGCTTTTGTTCGTCGGATTCGGCCAGGTATAATCCGCTTGCGAAAAGAAATCATGCGGCCCGCCCGCGCTGTTCGTGGCAATATAATCCGTGATAGCCGGCGGCCTCAACGCAAGCGCACTGTCAGCGAGCCTCAGAATTCTCGCGCGATCAATCTTCGCCACCATGACCGCCACGTCCTCCCTGGACGCCCCAAAACTGGATAGCGTAAACAACAAAAAACCCGCCACCATTACCGCCACGGATTTTTTCCAACGAAAGCCCGCTTCGTAGCGCAGGTTGCCAACCTGCTGTATCGCAGACTGGCAGTCTGCAGAGCGCAATTGAGCCCAGCGACCCGCGAAACCAAAGATTTCTACAAAGCTACGCAATTTCGCATTCATAATTTTCCGCGTGTTTGTTAAGACGTCACCGCTGAATCCGCGCCGAGCCACCCTTGGCCAGCGATTTGACCTGCTCCAGCGTCGACATCGTCGTGTCCCCGGGAAAAGTCGTCAGCAACGCCCCGTGCGCCCAGCCGAGATTCACCGCTTCCTGCGGCGATTCACCACTCAGCAACCCGTAGAAAAATCCCGCCGCATAACCATCCCCGCCGCCCACGCGATCCAGCACATCGAGTTCGCACGTCGGCGCCGTGTAAGTCTTGCCCTGCACCCACGCCACCGCGCCCCAACTGTGGCGATTCGTCGAATGCACCTCGCGCAAAGTCGTCGCCACAATTTTTACATCCGGATGCTTCTTGGTGACATTGCCCATCATGCTGAAAAACGCGCTCGGATCGAGCTTCGATTTCGCCGCCACTTCCGGCCCGGGAATCCCGAGCCCAAGTTGCAGGTCCTCCTCATTGCCCACCAGCACGTCCACATTTTTCACGATCTTCGCCAGCACCTCCACCGCGCGCTGATGCCCGCCGGAAATGTTCCAAAGCTTCGCGCGATAATTCAGGTCGAACGACGTGACTGCCCCCGCCGCCTTCGCCGCCTTCATCGCGTCAATGATCACTTCCGCCGTCGATTCCGAAAGCGCCGCAAAAATTCCGCCGCTATGGAACCACCGCACCCCGTCCTTGAAAATTTCCTTCCAATTAAAATCGCCCGGCTTCAACTGCGCCGCCGCCTCGTTGCAACGATTGTAAAACACCACCGGCGCCCGCACGCCCTGCCCGCGATCGCTGTAAACCGTCGCCATATTCGGACCGTGCACGCCGTCGTGTTTGAAATGCTTGTAGAACGGCTTCACGCCCATCGCCCGCACGCGTTCCGCAATCAAATCGCCAATCGGATAATCCACCATCGCCGACGCAACACCGGTCTTCAGCCGGAAACAATCCGCGAGATTGGCCGACACGTTGAATTCGCCGCCGCTCACATGAATGTCGCAATGCGTCGCCTTGCGAAACGGAATCACGCCCGGGTCCAGTCGGTGCACCAGCGCGCCGAGCGATAAAAAATCGAGCGCGCCGCTTTTGGGGATGTTCAAACCTTTGCTCATTTCAATTTCGTATTTCTGATGTTTCGTTGTCGGTTAAAAATTCCGATTGGGCAATATGTTTTGCAAAAGCGCCGCCAAATGTCGCTAAAAAAGAACCCTCTAGTTCGGCAAGCAACCCCACATTTCGTGCACCGCCGGCAACACGGAGCGCGGAGCATCGCTCCGCGAGATTCACCTGCCCCGCCCCTCTGTCCCCTCTGTGTCCTCCTCAAACGGCCCGCCCCCCACCGCATCCGCCACCGTCGTTTCCTTCGGCATCGACCGCGTCAGGTTGTCCAGAATGATAATCTTCTGCCAGATCTTGCGCGACAGCCCGGAAGTCAGGTCCTCCACGTCATCCACCGCGTCCAGCAGCACCGGGTCCTGAAAACCCTGCACGTATAGCGCCGCGATTTTGCTGATGAGCGCCAGCAAATCATTGCAATAATCGAAATACCGGTTCAACTCGAACGGCGTCATCTCCCGTTTCGGCGGCGATGCCGGCCGCGTCGCGCGCCCAAAATAATTTTCCGGGTCCTTCGTCAACTGGTGCATGTCCACGATGTGCGCCATCGCGCGCAACTCGTGCACCGCCTTCAACGCGCGATCCCGCTTGATCCGATTTTCCCAGCTCACCAAAAACAAAATCGCCGCGCCGATGAACACCACCGACCCGATGCTCGCATCAAGCGCCTGGATGAAATTCGTGTACTCATTCATCTGGAATTGGTGAATATGCGTCGCGAGATCGGCGACCATCGCGATCATCCCCGCGCTCAAAATCACCGCCGCAACACGCAGCGGCAAATGCGGTTTTTGGATCCATTGCACCCGCGCAATATTCTCCTCAGCCACCCGCAGAAGTTCCGCCGAAATTTTCCCGAGCCCCGAATTGGGAAACCTGCCTTCAATGCGCCCATTCAGCGCCTTCACCGTCGCGACAATTTCCCGCGAATCCAGCCGGCGATATTTCGCGACAGTTTCGTCCATAGGCAGGGAACAGGGTAAAAGTTGTGCCCCAAATAATCAAGCCGCCGAGCAATCGAGGGTGCGATGGAAGTGAGGGTCAAATAATCGAACGCGTGCTTTGGTCTCCCTCTCCGCCATGAAATGGGGGAGAGGGCCGGGGTGAGGTGGTGCTCGTCATTTTTTCCGCTCGCGAAATCGTGAGATCAGGATTTTTATCCCAGGTAAGGTCCAGTCACCGACCCTCACGAGCGTTCGATTATTTGACCCTCATGTCCAATCGCACACCCTCGGGGTCCTTTCAGTTTGAGAAGCAGGGTTTTGCCTTATTGTTTGCGCCGCCAATTTCGGGAGAATCGCGCAGAATCCATTGTGAGCACCCTTGGGATCAACTTTGTACGGAGGAATGGCCGGCAGGGCGCAGAATCATCGAGACGCTGCCTGTTGCTGCTGGCGATATTCCTCAGTGGGGCGGGCGTCGCGAATATTCTTAATGGCCGCGGCGCGATGGACGTCGTAACCAACCTGGATGATGGCGGCCCTGGTTCGTTGCGGGACGCGATCGCAACTGCTCAGGCGGGCGACACGATTTCCTTCGCCGTGCGAGGAACCATCGTTCTCACGAACGGCGAACTGCTGATCAGCCAGAATCTAAAAATTGCCGGCCCCGGCGCGACGAACCTTGCCATCAGCGCGGCCCGTCAGAGCCGCGTTCTGGAAATCTATTCGAACGCCGTCGTTAATCTTTCCGGTCTGACGATTTGCGATGGGCATGCGGCGGATGGGGCGGTGGGGACTTCGAATAGTCCGGCTGGCGGCGATGGCGGTGATGGAGGGGGAATTTACAATGCGGGGTCGCTAATTCTGGCGCAATGTATGATCAGCAATTGCGCGGCGGGGGACGGCGGGGCGGGATATCAGACCCCTTACGAATACAACGTTCCGCCCGAGGCAACAAACTGGGTCGCAGGCGTAGGCGGCGGGGGCGGCGCTATTTATAATACCGGCAAGCTGTTGCTCACCGGATGCAGTTTAATTGCAAATTCGAGCGGAACTGGCGGCAATGGCGGCGGCAATGTGATAGATGGAGCGAGTGGAAATTCGGGTGGCGGCGGAGGCGCCATTTACAATGCCGGGACGATGGTGCTAACGCGCTGCCAGTTCGAACACAACGCAACAGGCCACGGTGGAGCTGCTTATAGCATACTGTACTATTCTCGAGAATTCCCTGATGCCGAACACGGCGGGGCGGGCGGCGTTGGTGGTGGGGTTTGTGATTCCGGCCAGACCACAACGTTCGTGAATGGTTGCCAATTCATTTCCAATACGAGCGGGGCTGGCGGAATTGGTGGCAACACGAATACGGCATATTTTGCCGGAACCGATTTTGGCGGACCTGGGGGTGCAGGCGGCGCGGGGGGCGCAATGTGGGTCGGACGCTCGATGCGAATGGTTAATTGCGCGTTTCTGTCCAATCAAACGGGTGCGGGGGGCGGAGGGGCTTTCGGTCTCACAAATGGCGGCGCGGGAGGTATTGGAGGCTCAGGTGGTGCCATTTACTGTCTGGGCCAGTTGAGTATGGTGGATTGCTCGTGCGTTTCGAACCAGGTGGGTGGCGGTAGTGATGGTGGATTTGCAGCAATTGGTTTGGGTGGAGCAGGAGCCAGCGGCGGCAATGGAGGTGCCATATGCGCAATCAGTGACGTGAATCTGACGGGTTGCTCATTAGATTGGAATAACGCAGGTCCCAGCGGTAATGGCGGAGGCAGTGGTTCGGGTTTGGGTGGAGCAAGTGGGATTGGCGGTCTGGGTGGCGCGATTTGC
>DASXHY010000053.1:0-3869 GCA_036488095.1 Verrucomicrobiia bacterium
AGTCCCAGAAAAGGAGGGGAGAAAGGACAAATGGAAGCGGCGATGATGTTTTTTTTTGGGTTGAGCACTGTGAAGCAGACCGGCTCCGCGGATGCGAATTCTGCCCTCAACGCAAACCGATCAAAATCAAAAACCTCCACCTGCGTTGGAAATTCATTCGGGTAAATTCGGCTAAATCCGGGTAAATCGGGGTAAAAAATAAAAAAATTAGCTCCCCCCATGCCACCTTCCGCCATCCTCAAACTCCGGAACTCCGCGCCGCGTCGAATCCCGTCACAGCGGGAGAAGACGGACCAACTTTCCCGCCGTTCCGACCCATTCCAACCCTTGCGGGGGGGGGTATGCGGCAGACCCGAAACTCGAAACTTCTCAAACTTCCAAACTCTCAACTTTGTTTCAACACTCGACACTCCACCCTCACCCCCGTACCCTCCGCCGTCCGGACCCGAATGAGTGACACGGCCAAACTCCTTAGCGAATTGATCGCGCTGCCCAGCGTGAATCCCGCCTTTCTGCCGCCGGGCGATGCCCGCGCCGGCGAGCAGTGCGTCGCGGATTTTGTCGCGGTCACCGCGGCGCGCGCCGGGTTGGACATCGAATTTCAAAAGGCGCTGCCGGGCCGGGTCAATCTCATCGCCCACCTGCGGCCAAAAATGGGCGCGACAAAAACCATCCTGCTCGCGCCGCATTTGGACACCGTGCCGGCCGCGCATGAAAATCAATTCGAGCCGCGCAAAGTAGGCGATCGTCTCTTTGGCCGCGGCGCCTGCGACACCAAGGGTTCCGTGGCGGCAATGCTTTCGGCGATTTGCACGCTCGCCAAATCAAAGCAGCGCCCGCGCGAGACCGAAATCATTTTTGCCGGGTTGGTGGATGAAGAAAGCGCTCAGGCCGGTTCGCGCGCGCTCGCCAAAAGTAATCTGAAGGCGGATCTCGCCATCGTCGGCGAGCCGACCAGCCTTCAGGTCGTCACCGCGCACAAGGGAAATATTTGGTTGCAGCTCGAGACGCAGGGCCGTTCCGCGCACGGCTCGCGCCCCGAGCTCGGCCGCAACGCCGTCCACGCCATGGCCCGCGTGGTGGAGGCGCTCGAAACGGAATATGCCGCGACCTTGCGGCATCGCCGCGCCCATCCGTTGCTGGGCCATGCCACCGTGAATGTCGGAACCATCTGCGGTGGCACGCAGCCGAACATCGTGCCGGCCTCGTGCGTGATCACCGTGGACCGCCGCACGCTGCCTGGCGAATCGGAGCCGGCGGTGAAGCGCGAAATCGAAAAATTCCTCGTGCGCAAAAAACTTCGCGTCACCTTTCGCAGCGCCCGCGGCGCGCCGTGTTTGCCGATGGAAACTCCGGCGAGCCATCCGCTCGTGCGCCAATTTCTTCGCAGCGTTGGCCAGCGAAAGCCGATGGGCGTCCATTATTTTTGCGATGCCGCGGTGCTGGCTGAGGGCGGAATTCCCAGCGTGGTGTTCGGCCCCGGCGACATCGCGCAGGCCCATACCGCCGACGAATGGATTTCGCTGCGCTCCCTTGAACGCGCCAAGGAAATGCTTGTCCGATTCCTGAGATTACAACCCTAGTCATGCCTTCCGATTCCAACGTCACGCCTCCCACCGTTGACCACAAACCGCATGCCGCATTTTTCCGCCAAAGCGGCTGGATGATGATGGCCAGCATCTTTGCCGGTGCCATGTCGTTTGGCGTGCACTTTCTGAACAAGCTGATTCCGCAAAGCGAATACAGCAATTTTGGCGTGCTCGCGATGGTGATCACCTGTCTGCCGACAATGCCGTTGCAAATGGTCTTCGCGCAGCAATCGGCCGCGGCGTTGGCTGAAAATCGCGAACGTCAACTCGCCGGCATGATCCGGCAGGCGTGGTTCTGGACATTTGTGATTTGGCTTGTGATGGCGATTATCCTGACTGTTTTTCGAGGGCAGATTGTTCACACCTGGAAGCTCTCCAGTGTCGTCCCGTTGTTTGTGACTTTGGCAACCATTCTCGCCGCGGTCTGGTTGCCATTGTTTTCCGGGGTCATGCAAGGCCGCCAGGATTTTTTCTGGTTGGGCTGGTCGTTAATTCTGGGTGGCATACTGCGATTGGCGGGTGCCGCCGGGTTTGTAATGCTTCTTCATCATGGAGCCACGGGGATGTTGACCGGCGCTCTGGTGGGCTTCGCTATTTCCGGCGCCGTTGTCATCTGGCGAACCCGCGATTTGTGGACGCTGCCTTCGGAACCGTTTAATTCCAAAGAAGTGGTTTCGCAAATTACACCCCTGGTGCTGGCATTCGGCGTCTGTCAGTTTCTGTTCTCGAGCGACACAATGTTCGCCACGAGTTATTTCAACGCGGATTTAATGAAGCATTATGTCGTCGCGGGCACGCTGTCGCGCGCTTTGTTGTGGCTCGTGCTGCCGCTGGCGGCCGTCATGTTCCCCAAGCTAGTCCATAGCAGTGCGAAACGGGAGAAGAGCAATCTGCTCGGAATCGTTATTGCCGGCACGGCTGTCTTGGCGATTTGCGGTGCGGCGGTTTTATGCCTGGTCGGCCCATGGGTGGTTCGGTTCGCATTTAAGGCGGAAGATGTGACGCAGACAATCGCCTTGTTGCCGTGGTACGCGGGCGCGATGATACCGCTGGCGCTGGCGAACGTGATGGTGAACGACCTGATGGCCCGCAAACAATTCAAAGTGGTGCCGTGGATGATAGTGTTGGCCATTGGTTATGCTTTCACGCTGACGTACATGTTGAATCATTACACCGGCCGGATGACCGTGGTGCTGCAAACGCTGGGCGTGTTCACTTTGTTGCTGTTCCTGATCTGCGCGTGGTTCACGTGGGGCGCTAAAAGTCCAAAGTCTAATGTCTAAAGTCCAAGGTCTCAAAACTGCCGGGGGGCGCTCTTTGGACTTTTCTCCAACCGGTTGTTTCCGTTAAGGTTAGCATCGTGAGCCACGAATTATCCACATCGTCCAAACCGCCGCCCCGGCGCGCGCCGGAGCAGCCCGTCATCGATGTTACGCCCACGATGAACATCCACACCATTGTGGCCGTGGTGTTGCGATTGATGGCGCTGAATTTCTTCTTGCGGATAGTGGTTGAGATCTCTACGCCGCTGCTCGTGTTCGCGGGCATTTACCAACGGCCAGCCGATGATGCGCCGATCACAATTGGCTGGGGGCTGGTGGGTGGGTTGTTGCTGGGCGGAATTCTTTTGTGGCTCTTGGCGCTGCCCGCGGCGCGGTTGGTGGCGCGCGGAGTGCCCGGAGACCTGTCGCTCGACAATCTGACGCTGGCGGATTGTTATTCCCTCGCGTTCACCGGCGTCGGGCTGGTCTATATCGTGAGCCATCTGGCGGGAGTGTGGAATTGGACGATGTATTTTCTGCGCTGGATATTTCACCGCCAATACATTCCGTGGAGCGATCCAAACCGGGGTTCTCAAATCATGAGCATTTTTATTCCCTTCATTGCGGGAATTGTGATGGTGCTTCTGCGGAACAAATGGGCGAGGACGCTCGCCGGCACGAACACGCACAGCGCGGCAATGTCGTTTAACAGCCCGTCAAAAAAGTAGCAACCGACGTGAGTCGGCTCTGACTTTTTCAGAATTCCTAAGAAATTTGGGATGATAGAGCATGGCGCAGTGTTTTTTGCCATCCTTGATTCTCCGTTCTCTACTCTCATTTTCCCGAAGGCGGGCTGGGCAAAGGCAGCGGCGCGCGCAGCTTTCTGTAGATCCAAATTTCCAGCGGCTTCAATGGGCGCAGCAGTTGATACAGCCACGGCCAATAGATCAGCCGAATGCGTATCACGGAAAGGAGCATCGACAGAGATGTCGAACCGAGTGTGACTTTCGAGCCGATT
>DASXHY010000091.1:0-2932 GCA_036488095.1 Verrucomicrobiia bacterium
GCAAATCCGCATGGCTCTCGACGGCTTTGAATTGCGGGAACTGCTGCTTCACATTGTCCGGTGCGTGAATCAGGAAACCCACGTCCGCTTCGCCCAACATGGCGGTGTCGTTGAATGAGTCTCCTGCGCTGACGACGTGATAATTCAGCAGCTTGAACGCCGCCACCGCTTTTTTCTTCTGGTTCGGCACGCGCAATTTGTAATCCACGATGCGGTCGTTCTCGACCACCAGCCGGTGACAGAGCAACGTCGGCCAATTCAATTGCTTCATCAGCGGCGCGGCGAATTGTTCGAACGTGTCGGACAAAATAACCACTTGAACCAGCGCGCGCAGTTCATCCAGGAATTCCCTGCCGCCGGGCAATGGCCGCAGTGAGCCAATGACTTCCTGGATGTCGGAAAGCTTCAGCCCGTGTTGATCGAGGGTTTTGAGGCGTCCGCGCATGAGATTGTCGTAATCCGGCTCATCGCGGGTGGTGCGGCGCAATTCCGGGATGCCGGTCTTCTCGGCGACGGCAATCCAGATCTCGGGAGTCAATACCCCTTCCATGTCCAAAGTGACAATTGATTGTTTCACACGCGCGGAGTGTTTCAAAAAGTAGTTGAGGTGTCCAGCGGTTGCGGCGGCCTCGTGCTAAAGCATTGAGGCGCGCTCGATGATCTCAATCACCGCGCGGACGGTTCCGAATCCCACAAACGCGATCACGAACGCGAGGTAAAGTCCGTTGAAAAGCACCGGGCGAGATTGCATGGCGGTCGCGACGCGTTGCCGCAACGGAGGCGCAACGCTGACCAGAGCCGTAAAAATAAATAATGCGAGGATGAGTAGGCCGAAGGGATGATAGCTGAAACTTTCCGCGAACATGCCCCTGAGTCCACAGCTCATGCTGCGCGTCACGCCACAACCGAGACACGAAATGCCCGTGCATTGCTTGAGCCAGCAAACCGTCGTGCCCGTGCCATGCGGCGGCGTGATTGCGGCCAGGAGCAACCCAAGCCACGCCACGCAAGTCATCCAAGGCCCTTGCCAATAGCGAAAAACTTTTTCGGGCGAGTTCAGCTTGCGGATGAAGGTTGTGGCAATTGCGGGCATTGGTTGCAAATATTGCGCGGATTAATCGGCGGCTGTGATACGGTCAAGCGCGCCAAACTTGGCCGCCAGTCCGAGCACAAAAGCAATCCCGTAGAGCACCTTGAGAAATGGCCGCTCGGATACTTTAGTGACATAATAAATGGTGTAAATCCCGATGCAGAGGCAAAGGAAACCTTTTCCCATGCCATCATCCTTGAAGGCGCAGACCGTGACCGCGAGGTGAGCCCCGACCAAATACAGCAGCAAGGCGAGAATAAAGACGAGTTTCATCGACGGCATGCTCGAAGCCAAAAAATAAGTGCCCACGAGGAGCAGCATGTAAAGTCCCAGGTACGGATAGGGCGTTTTATACCAGACCGAAGGAGCACTCGGCGCTTTCACCGGTTTCGGGGCGACGCGATCCCCCGGACGGCTCATCTTTTGGCCGGTGCGCAAATTCGTTCCGCACTTCACGCAAATGATCGCTCGCGGCGCGACGGTGTTGCCGCAGCTTGGGCACGTCGGACCGGCGGCAGCCATATCCGGCGGCGCTGGAATCGAGGGTGGTGACGGCGCGGCTGTCCGCAAAGCAGGCGCCGGAGCGGGAGCGGATACGCCGACGGGGGTGGGGACAGTCATTTTGGATTGGCACGTCGGGCAGGGGATCTCCATCCCGGCATAACCTTCTCCGCATTGAATGTGTTGCTGACAGTTGGGGCAGGCGAACTTGATGTCGCTCATAATTTAAGGTGAGCCAAGAGTCTGATTCTCGAACGCGAACGAGCCTGCCCGAGCCGAAAAACCTTGTCAATCTCCTGATGATTAAAGCTGCCAACGCGCGCCGATGTCTTCGGTCGGTCCCGTCAGCCATTTTCCGTGATGACCGTGTCCTCGTGCTCGTAACCCGGCGCGCAGCAGCAAAGCAGGCGCAGCACTTCCGGGCCCGTGTTCCAGAGCTTGTGCTTTTTTCCCGGCGGAATCGCGATGGCATCGCCCGGTTTCACGTCGCGCAACTCGCCTTCGATGCGCATGCGCCCGGCGCCGTGCGTGATGTAATAAATCTCCTCGGCCCTGGGATGATAATGTTCCTGCGTGCTCGCGCCGACGGGCAATCGCGCTTCGGCGAGGCTTTGGTTGCGAATGACGGAATTGCGATGCGCCAGCAGTTCGCGGATTTCCGAGCCGTCTTTCGTGATGAATGCCGGGGCGTCGGCGAGGTTTTTTAGGTCCATATCAAATCTTGAGGATTTGAGATCGGCGTTTCGCAAACGTAAGGCATTCCGTGTAACCCACGCTCCGCGCGAGCTCAATCGCCTCTTTGAAATTCATCCCCACTTCCTCTGGGGCGTGGGCATCCGAGCCGAACGTAATCGGCACGCCCTTTTGGAATGCGAGTTCCAGAATTTGGCGGCTGGGGTAAATTTCTTTGCAATCTTTGCGGAGGCCGGCGGTGTTCACGTCCAGCGCGCAATTGTGTTTCTTAGCGGCGTCCAGAAACTTCTCATACAGCGGTGTGCAATCACGACTCGGCTTGTGCCCGAATTTCTTCGGTAAATCCGCGTGGCCGATGATTTCAAACAGGCCGGTTTCTGCTGCCATCGTGAGCCGTTCGAAATAAACGGACCAGACTTTCCACACGTCGCGATTTTTCCATTCGGAAAGTTTGTGTGGATTGTCTATGGCCCACGAGTCCGAAACGTAATGCACTGAGCCGATGAAATAATCCCAGGGATGCAAACTCGCGAGTTCGCGGATCCATTCCTCCTGGCCCGGGAGATAATCGACTTCCATCGCGAGCCGGATGGTGAGCTGCGGAAAATCGGTTCGTGCCTTGCGAACTTTCTCCACGTATTCTCCGAG
>DASXHY010000106.1:0-5341 GCA_036488095.1 Verrucomicrobiia bacterium
CCAGAGCGGTAAATTGCCGGAGCTCGATCTCGAACCGGGCGCGGCGAAGCAGGTCGAGATTCCGGTGAAGGCATTCGAGCCGCAACCAGGCGTCGAATATTTCCTCGAATTGGTGTTCACGCTGAAGCACGACATGCCCTGGGCCGACGCCGGTCATGAAATCGCGTGGGACGAATTCAAATTGCCCGACTCCGTGCCAGCAACCGTGGTGTCAGTTGAGCAGTTCCCGCCGATTAAATGGACTGCCGACAAAAACGGCGCTGTTGTGGAGAGCAAAAACTTTCAGATTGTGTTTGATGAAGTGAGCGGCGGAATCAAATCCTGGCGTTATAAAGGGCAGGAATTGATTCAGTCTCCGTTACGTCCCGATTTCTGGCGCGCCATGACGGACAACGATCGCGGTCGCCGCAATTCCAAGGATTCGCAGGCTTACTGGCGTTTTGCCGGCAAGGCGGGCGTGAACGAGGGTTTTTCCGGCGAGAAAAAGGGAGATCATTTCGAAGTCAAAGTCGCGACCTCGCTTCCCGGCGCTGATAATTCCAAATGGGAGACAATTTATAAAATCTACGGCAGCGGCGACGTGATTGTGACGGCGAATTTCAAACCCGCGCGGACGAACGTGGCCAAGATGCCCCGCATCGGCATGCAAATGGAATTGCCCAAAGGTTTCGAGCGCATCACCTGGCTCGGGCCCGGACCACGGGAAACCTACAGCGACCGGAAGGATTCCCCCGTCGGCGTTTACAGCGGGTCAGTGGAGGATCAATTCTTCGCCGACTACACCGAACCGGGCGAAAGCGGGAACAAAGCGGACGTGCGCTGGATCGCCTTGCAGAAGGGAAGCGTCGGCTTGCTGGCGGTGGGAATGCCATTGCTGAGCGCCAACGCCCTGCATTACACGGCGGAAGATTTGAATGCTGGCAAGCACGCCTTCCAACTCCCGCACCGCGATTTCATTTCGCTCAACTTGGATTTGAAACAGCAGGGCGTCGGTGGCGATAACAGTTGGGGCGCCTGGCCGCACGATCAGTTTTTGATTCCCGCGCAGGAATATAGCTACAGCTTCCGCCTGCGGCCGTTTGGGCGCGGCGAGGACCCGGAAAAACTGGCCCGGCAGGCGTTTGATGTAACGAAATAGAGTCGACGCATTCCCATCGGAGCGCCGGCCCCTTGGCAGGCTTCCCCTACCGCTGCGCAACCAAATAGCGCTAACTTCCCGCTCGGTATTCTCGCCTTCGAGCGGTAGGGCGCGTCGCTCCGCGCGCGCCGTTTGGTTCGTAGTTCCGCGTTTACGCGGTTTGGGGGCGAGTTTAGCGTTCCTCCCTCAAAAAAAGTATTGAATGCTTTCTCAACGATGTTAAAACCACTGCGAAAGGAGTCGAGGAGCAGAAAGGGAAAAATGGCCCGCCAACCAAAAGGGAATGCCCAACCACCACCAGAATTACTCCGCAGAATCCGTATTTGCACCGCTTCGAACCGCGGAGCGGTTTATGGATATTAGCCGGGGACAACGTCCCCGGTGCGGCGAAAGTGCAACCTCGTCGCGGAGCGACGACGGAACAATCTCGGACCTCCGCACCGGGATCCAAATTGCTCAAAATGCCCACATTCCGACCTATTCCGACCCTTGCGGAGGGGTACGCGCCAACCCGAAACCCGACCTTGTCCGCCAAAGCCCTGACGGCGGCGGAAACTCGAAACACCCAAATGGAAACCCCTCAAATCCTTCAAAAATGCCCAGAGTCCAACCAAGTCAAACCATGTCAGGCCGGGGGGGAGGGGGAGGGCCCGCCAATACTGCGCCAACTCCTCAACTCTCAACCTTTCTCCGCATTCGCACCCATTCCAACCTTTGCGGGGGGAGGGTATACACGGTGCAACTCGAAACTCAAAACCCGAAACCCGAAACAATCATGTGTCCTGTTATTGACGCGCCCGCGTCGGTTCACTATCGTTCGCACAAATCGCCGGGTTCGGCGGGCTTGCTCCGGCCCTCTGCCTGGCTCCGGTTCAAACGTGAACACGAATAACTAACCACCACCCTCTATGCAGCATATCCAACTCGGCTTCCTGGATTACGCAATTCTGCTCATTTATGTCGCATTCGTCGTCGGTATCGGTTTCGCGTTGACGCGATACATGAAGAGCTCCTCGGACTTCCTGACCTCCGGGCGCTCGATTCCAACCTGGGTGACGGGGTTGGCGTTCATTTCCGCGAACCTCGGCGCGTTGGAACTGGTCGGCATGGCCGCCAGCGGCGCCAAATACGGCATCGCCACCGCCCATTTCTATTGGGTAGGCGCAATTCCAGCGATGATCTTCCTGGCGGTATTCATGATGCCGTTTTATTACGGCTCGAAGGCGCGTTCGGTGCCGGAATACCTCAATATGCGTTTCAATCCGTGGGTGCGCGGGCTGAATTCCATCGCGTTCGCCGTAATGACCGTGTTCGCCTCGGGCATTTCGATGAACGCGCTGGCTAAATTGCTGAACCAACTCCTTGGCTGGAATTATCACCTGGCGCTCTGGATTTGCTCCGCGGTCGTGCTCGTGTATGTGCTGAAAGGCGGATTGACCTCGGCCATTTACACCGAGGTGCTTCAATTCTTCATGATCGTGCTCGGCTTCGCGCCGGTGGTTTATCTCGGATTAAAGGACGTCGGCGGTTGGGGTTCCATGACGGACAAACTTCACGCCGTGGCGACGAACCCGATGGCGCTTGATCTCAACACGAGGAGCTTTGCTCCGGATGCCTGGACGAGCGCCTGGAAACCGCTCTTGGGCGGACCCAGCGCCAATCCGATGGGCGTGGATATTTTTGCCATGGTGTTCGGCCTCGGATTCGTTTTGTCCTTCGGCTACTGGTGCACAAACTTCCTGGTGGTCCAACGTGCCATGGCGGCCAAGAATATGACCGCGGCGCGCAATACGCCGCTCGTCGCAGCCGTTCCCAAAATGCTTTTCCCCGCCTTGGTGATTGTTCCCGGAATGATCGCCGTGGCCCTGACGGCGTCGCCAGCCAAGGGTTATCGCATCCCGCCGCCGATTATCGCCAACCAGGTTTATGTGGCGAGCGCGCAGGTGGTGAAAACCTCCGCTGATTTGCCGCCGGACCAGGCGGTCGCCGCCATCAGCAAAGCAATGGGCGTAAAAATGAATCCGGAGAGGACGGAGGCGCTGATAAAAACTGCCGGCTCGATGGATGAGCAGCAAATTGAGAGCGGCCTTTACAATGCGGTGGGCGAATATGATTACGACGGCGTCATTCTTTCGCTGGTGAAAAAATACTGTCCGACCGGCCTATTGGGACTCGCGCTCACCGCACTGCTCGCCTCGTTCATGTCCGGCATGGCGGGGAATGTGACCGCGTTTAACACGGTCTGGACTTACGATATTTACCAGGCATATTTCGCGCCCAACAAACCGGATTCGCATTATTTCCTGATGGGCAAGGCCATTACGGTGGTGGGCATTTTGTTGAGCATCGCCTGCGCGTATTTCGCTTCGATGTACAACAACGCGATGGATGTCATTCAACTCGTGTTCGGCTTCGTGAATGCTCCGTTGTTTGCGACGTTCCTGCTGGGCATGTTCTGGAAGCGCACCACGAGCATTGGCGCGTTTCTCGGGTTATTTGGTGGCATCGCCACTTCGGCGGTTTTCCATGCAATGACAACAGTGAGCACAAATGTAGACGCCGCCGGTCATGTGATCAACGGCATGAAGGGTGGTTATATTGCCATCCTGACGAAATTTCCGAGCGAAATGGCCCAGAACTTCTGGCTGGCCAGCTTCGCATTTCTTTCCTGCCTCATTCTGACGCTGGTCATCTCGCTGGCCACGCGGCGCACGAAGAGCGATGAGGAATTGAAAGGCCTGGTGTATTCGCTGACCCCAAAAATCAAGGATACCGAGCAGCATTTCCTCCAGCGTCCGGCCGTTCTGGGCGTCATTCTGCTGATCTGCTGCGTGATCTTGAACATTATTTTCTGGTAAACCTTAACCACACGAAAGGAAAACGATTTTATGGGACTCGATATTCGCTGGCCAATCGGCCTTATGTTCTCACTCATCGGCGTGCTGCTCACCGGCTTCGGCGCCGCGAACAGCTCCAAATCGATGACAACCATCGCCGGGCAGAACATCAACATCAACCTCATCTGGGGCATTGTCCTGCTGGTCTTTGGCGTGTTGATGGTGTTCTTTGCCTATCGCGGCGGAAAGAAAACCCCTCCACCGCAAGCTTAAATGGCAGGCAAAATCACCAAATCGAAATTCGGGAATTTGCCCGACGGCGCCGCCGTCGAGCAATTCACGCTGTCCAATTCCGGCGGGCTCACCTGCAAAATCATCAATTACGGCGGCATTATCACCGAACTCCATGCGCGGGATAAAAATGGCCGCGCCGGCGATGTCGTCCTGGGTTTCGACAATCTCCAGCAATATCTTGGAGGCCACCCATATTTCGGCGCGATCACTGGCCGTTACGCCAACCGCATCGCAAAGGGAAAATTCACGCTCGATGGCAAAACCTATTCGCTGGCGATCAACAATGGTCCCAACCACCTGCACGGCGGGCTGAAAGGTTTTGATAAAGTGATGTGGAAAGCCACGCCGATGGAATCGAAAGACGGCTCGGCGTTGAAGCTGACTTATACCAGCCCGGACGGTCAGGAAAATTATCCCGGCACGCTCAACATCACGGTCATCTATACTTTGACGGACAAAAACGAAGTGCGGATTGACTACGAGGCTGATACGGACAAAGCGACCCCCATCAATCTCACGAATCACAGTTACTTCAACCTGGCGGGTGCCGGCAGCGGGGACGTGTTCGGACACGAATTGACGGTGAACGCAAAAAATTTTACATCGACCGATGATGAGCTGATCCCGACCGGCGAAATTAAACCCGTCAAAGGCACGCCATTCGATTTCACCGAGCGGAAGGCCATCGGCATGGACATCGGGCAACTGCTCGACCAACCGCATCGCGGTTACGACCACAATTTCGTTTTGGACAATGGCGGAAAACTGGCGGTGGTAGCGCGGGTGCTCGAGTCAAAATCCGGCCGCGTGATGGAAGTGCTGACCGACCAGCCCGGCGTGCAGCTTTACACCGCGAATTTCCTGGGAGATACCCGCGGCAAAGGTGGAAGTGTTTACGGAAAAAACGGCGGTTTCTGCCTCGAGACACAGCATTTCCCCGATTCCCCGAATCACCCTAATTTCCCCTCCACCATTCTCCGCCCAGGCGAGAAATACCGCACTACAACGATTTACCGGTTTTCGGTTGAGTAAATTCGTGAAAGGTAGGGCGCGTCGCTCCGCGCGCGCCGAG
>DASXHY010000110.1:0-6022 GCA_036488095.1 Verrucomicrobiia bacterium
CCCCAAATCCGCAAAACCAGACAGGGCTATCGCGTACAGGTAGGTCGGTGTTTGGACTCGGCTCGATCACGTTTGCTGACCCAAACAAAGAATGGACGAACGGAGAAAGGGAAATTGGTCGGGGCGAGTGGATTTGAACCACCGGCCTCCTGGTCCCGAACCAGGCGCGCTAGCCAGGCTGCGCTACGCCCCGACGATACGCACTCGGGTGCGACAAAAAACCCGAATGGAACGTTTAGGATAGCATAGCTTTTCACGCCCTCCTAGAGCATTGCGGTCATGTCTCGGCCGATCTGTCCCGTTGACGGAGAACGTTTTCGGCGAACCGCCTTTTTCGAAGTAGATCGGGCGTGTGTTTGGTATACGGCGGTCGAGTCCATTAAGAAATCAAAACCCGCCCGCCCAAAAAACGGCCGGCCGCTACGAAAACGAAGCGGTTTCGTAGCGGCCATTCTGTCCCATGTTTTGGGACAGAATGGGGCAATTTTTCATGGATGCGGAAACAGTAGCGGCAGAGCCACGCGTCCGGCATGGCACGCACGTCTCCGCGATCGCACAGGCGCTGTGTTATAGTTACATTTTGCGACGCAGAAATTTTCCGCACGAACTGACTCATTTAAATTTGGGAGAGACGCGAAAATTTATTCGCGCATACCACGATGGCATTGATGGAACGCATTCAAAAAGATTTGACCGCGGCGATGATGTCCAAAGACGAGCTGCGGCTGAGCGTTTTGCGCATGATCAAGTCGGCGCTCAAGTACAAGGAAATTGAGAAAGTGCGCGTGCTGGAGGATGCCGAGGCGCTTCAGGTGCTACAAACAATGTTGAAGCAGCGGCGTGAGTCGGTCGATCAGTTCATGAAGGGCGGACGCCAGGATTTGGTGGACAAAGAAACAAAAGAAATAGCCATTCTCGAAGATTATTTGCCGGCCGGCGCTTCTGACGACGACATGAACGCGGCAATCGAAGCCGCCATTGTGGAAACCGGCGCAAACTCGCCCAAATCAATGGGAGCTGTAATAAAAGCGGCAAAAGTCCGCCTCGAAGGCAAGACAGTGGATGGTAAAGCGCTGTCCGATCGCGTGAAAGATCGTTTGTCCAAGATGGCATAACTATAGCGGCGGGCCACCGCACGAAATTAACATGTTAATTTGTTGTTTCTTTTCCTTAAGATTCGTTTTCTGATATCGACATTTTAGCCTCTCCCCGCGTATCCTCCTTCCGTGCCACTGCCCGAAACGATATCCGTTCGCTACACGGAGGAAGAGGCCGGATACGTCACCGTGCGCCCTCTCGTGCGGCAAACATTCAGCATGGACGAGCTTCTGGACATGATTCTCAGCGTCGCGGGAAAAGATTTGACGCGCGTTCAGCAGCTTCTGCATTCCGGCACGGTTGTCTATCATTTTTACCGCTACACCTGGACTGGACTAGACGCGGACGAAGCCGAACTCGCCGCTGCGCTCGCCAAATTTCCGGACGCCGATCCTTCGCGCCCGTTTGCATCCAACCTTTGCACAAATGCAGTTTTCGATGGTCCCGGCGCAAATCCCCGGCATCTGCTGGACCTCGCTAAAGACGCAGCATCCCGGCGCAGAATATTTCGCGGTCAGAGTTTTTGGCAGCGCTTGATGGACATCGCCTCGGAAGAAAATCTTATGTACGAAAAATATTCTTACAGCCGTCGCGCCGATCTTTACCGCGTCGTCATCGATTCCGAAAATGTTTTGAAAATCGCCGAAGCTGCCGATCAGCTTGCGTCGGGAAAATTGCGGCCGGCGTTGCGCGTTGTGAATGCCGCAGCTTCCATTTCCTTCGTCTGTCCGCGTTAGATTCGCATGACATAGGCTCCAGACTGTGGGGTTTGGTCCTTGCAAGGTTCAAAATCCACAGGCTGAAGCCTACGCCACGCAAACCGCAACGCTGCTTCAAAATTTCCCCGGCCTCAAAACGTTTTAGGCCATAATGCCGGACGAAGACGTAGCCGCCCGCCGTTGCGGCGCATGCGGGCGAAAGCAACAAGGAACGCGATCGCGGAGGTGTTGATTGGCTGAAAAACCCTGGAGTTCAACGGCGCCGCCCGCGGAGTTTCGTCCCTATGTGGACGCGTCGAACGAGATGACAGAATTCAGCTGGCGCGCTGTGATTCTGGGCGCAATTTTCGGAGCGCTATTTGGCGCGGTATCCGTCTACGTCGGATTGCGCGCCGGACTCACGGTTTCCGCCTCCATTCCCATCTCCGTGCTTTCCATTTCCATTCTTCGCGCTTTTGGCAGGTCCACCATTCTTGAAAATAATATTGTGCAAACCACCGGCTCGGCGGGCGAGTCCGTCGCGGCTGGCGTGATTTTCACCTTGCCCGCATTAATTTTCATGGGTTTTTCCTTGAACACCGAATACTGGCGCGTTTTTTTTCTGGCGCTGATCGGCGGATGGCTCGGCGTGCTGTTCATGATTCCACTGCGCCGCCAGCTGATCGTGAAGGAACATGGCAATCTACTTTTTCCTGAGGGTACCGCGTGTGCCGATGTGCTGGTCGCCGGCGAGCGCGGCGGTTCCTTCGCGAGCAGCGTGTTTTGGGGGCTTGGCATCGGCGGCGTTTATACCTGGCTGATGAACTCGATGCAGATGTGGACAGGCCAGCCGGAGTACCGCCCGAAGTGGTTGCCGGGCGCGTCGTTCCGCGCCGCGATCACTTCGGAATATCTTGGTGTTGGCTACATCATCGGACCGAAAACCGCCGGCACAATTTTTGCCGGCGGCGTTTTTTCGTGGCTCGTGCTGATGCCCGCCATCCGTTTCTTCGGGCAAAATCTTCCAGGCCCGCTCTATCCTTCCACGATTCCCATTTCACAAATGACGCCGGACCAGTTGTGGTCCAGCTACGTTCGTCCCATTGGCGCAGGAGCCGTGGCCGCGGCCGGTTTGATCACGCTGCTTCGTACGCTGCCCACAATCTGGAGCGCGCTTACCGCGGGATTGAAAGACGTTCGCGCGCAGCGCGCCGGAACCGCCGAGCAGCCAAATCGCCTGGAGCGCGATTTGCCTATCAGTTTCGTGCTCATCGGCTCTGTCGTAATTGTTGCGATGATGTGGGCGCTGCTCACGTTCAAACCGATTCCCGGAGCGAGCACTGGAATCTTTTCCAATCTGATGGCGGCGCTGTTGGTGATCGTCTTCGGTTTTCTGTTCGTCACAGTTTCGTGCCGCATCTGCGGGCTTATCGGCACGTCGTCAAATCCGGTCAGCGGCATGACCATCGCCACGCTGATGGCCACGTGCGCCATGTTTCTTGTGGCGGGATGGACCGGCGGCGCATTCGCCGCTCTTGCGATCACGATTGGCGGCGTTGTGGCCATCGCCGCAGCCAATGCCGGCGCAACTTCGCAGGATTTGAAAACCGGCTACCTTGTGGGCGCAACGCCCGTAAAGCAGCAACTCGGATTGATTGTCGGCGTGCTGGTCGCTTCGTTTTTTATCGGCCTCACGCTCATCGGCATGAACAAAGGCCTGGAAAAATATACGCCCAACGTGATTCCCATCAACCTCGCGCAACTCCCCGAAGGCGTGCAGGTGGAAACGCAGAATTACGAGCACGCGGGGAAGACCTACGTTTTGGTGAACGCGCTTGGCTCAACGGAAATTCCTGACGGAAAATATCTCTACAATCCCGCATCGAACCAGATTGAAATTCAGTGGGTGCAGGGAATTGGCAGCGACGCCGCACCCGCTCCCCAGGCGCGCCTCATGGCCACGGTCGTCAACGGCATCCTCACGCAGCGCCTGCCATGGAGGCTTGTGATGCTCGGCGTATTCCTGGTGATCGCCATTGAGTTGCTTGGCGTGCGTTCGCTTTCGTTTGCGGTGGGCTCGTATCTTTCCATCGCCACAACGGCGGCAATTTTTGCGGGTGGCGCCGTGCGCTGGCTCGTCGAGCGCAACAAGCCCAAAACCGCTGAGTCCGAAAGCGAAGTCAGTCCCGGCGCGCTCTATTCCAGTGGATTGATCGCCGCGGGCGGCGTGGTCGGCTTGCTGGCCATCATCATCAAGCTGATGGAAATTCGCGGTTGGGTAACGCCCGACAAATTCAACGTCGGCACAAAATGGATCGGTCCGCTCGCCACAAATGATTGGCTGGGCGTAGTGATGTTTCTCTTTTTAGCATCGTCCCTGTATATCTTCGCGCGCCGAAAGCTGGAATAATTTTAAGTAGCACAGGCTTCAGCCTGTGAAATTTGGCTTTACTGTAGCCCGCCTCTTCAGAGGCGGGGACTTAGATGTCGCGTCGTCTAAACCCCCGCCTCTGAAGAGGCGGGCTACAGCAAACCGCCAATCCCCGAGGATTGATGCAAGCGCGACTAAAATCCACTACATGTTAAACTTCTGCGCATGAGCGACAATCAACCGACACGCCGGGAAAGTTTGCTGGGCACGGCTGATGCGCTTCTCCTGAAGAACACGCCGGAAGACAACGCTGCCGCCGACTCCTCCATCTGTTTCATGAGCGCCATGGAAATGGCGCGCCAAATCCGCGAGAAAAAACTTTCCGCGCGCGAAGCACTCGCGGCGCACCTGAAACAGATCGAGCGCGTAAATCCAAAAGTAAACGCTATCGTAACGCTCGTCGCGGACATGGCCACCGACGCTGCGGCAAAAGCCGACGAGATGCAGGCGCACCACGAAAAACTGGGACCGCTGCACGGCCTCCCCGTTGCGCACAAGGATTTGCTCGAAACGCGCGGCATTCGCACCACATTCGGATCGGCGCTCTACAAGGATTACATTCCCGCGGAAGACGATATCGTAGTCGAGCGCATGCGCCGCGCGGGCGCGATCACGATAGGGAAGACCAACACGCCGGAATTCGGCGCGGGCTCGCAAACGTTCAACAAAATTTTCGGCGCGACACGCAATCCCTACGACTTGACGAAAACGTGCGGCGGCTCGTCCGGTGGCGCGGCAGTTTCACTTGCTTGTGGACTTGTGCCCGTCGCCAGCGGCACGGACACGGGCGGATCGCTGCGCAATCCCGCCGCGTTCTGCAACGTCGTCGGTTTCCGCCCATCGGTTGGGCGCGTTCCGAATCCGAAAGCGGCATTTGCATGGTCCACGTTGAGCACATCGGGATGCCTGGGCCGCTCGGTTGCCGACCTTGCTTATGTGCTGAGCACACTCGCAGGCCCCGATTCGCGCGCGCCGCTCTCGATCAACGAGCCCGGAGAAATTTTTGCGCGCCCGCTCGACCGCAGCTTCAACGGCGTGCGCGTCGCCTGGTTCAAGGATCTCGGCGGCGTGCCCTTCGATCCGCGAGTCCGCGCGGTTGTCGATGGCCAAAGAAAAACGTTCGAATCGCTGGGCTGCATCGTTGAGCAAGCCGAACCGGACTTCGCTCCCGCCGAAATTTCCTTCCGCGTCCTGCGCGCGCTAGCTTCCGCAAACACATATGGCCAGCGCCTGCATGACCACCCGGACGCTTTCAAGGACACACTAAAAGGCGAGATCGAAGAAGGTTTACATCTGACCGGCACGGACGTTGCGCGCGCCGAAACCGCGCACAGCCAGCTCTGGCGCAACTTTCAATCGTTCCTCGAAAAATACGAATATTTCATTTTGCCCACCACGCAGCTCCCGCCCTTCGACGTCGACACGCCCTATCCCACCGAAATTGCCGGCGTGAAATTTTCAAACTACATCGACTGGATGAAGTCCTGCTGGTACATTTCCGCCACAGGCAATCCCGCAGCGTCCGTCCCCGCCGGCTCTACGCCGGAAGGCCTCCCCATCGGCATCCAAATCGTCGGCCGCGCCAAACAAGATTTCAGCGTCCTGCAATTAGCACACGCCTTCGAACAAGCCACAGTCTTCGGTAAGAAGCGCCCGAGCATTGCCTAAAAAACCCATACCGGTTCGTCATTAAAATGTTCGCGGTGTCTCAGTTAGTTTTCACGCGCAGCAAACTGGAATGAAGCTTGGGCTTATCGGAGCGGTAGTGATACTCGTCGGGTATCCTGGAATCTTA
>DASXHY010000145.1:0-1590 GCA_036488095.1 Verrucomicrobiia bacterium
CCCGAAAAGAATGACGAAAATATCCGTGAAATCATTTTCAAATCTTATCGAATTTTTTACCGGGTTAAGGACGACGCTCGCATGATCGAAATAGCGCGCTTTTGGCACGCGTCTCGCGGTGAACCGCCATTTTGAAACTCCGCGTCTGTCGTCACGGACTGGCAGCTTTCACGCGGCGGAACTCTGGAGTAAAAGAGCGTCGGAAACTCACTTCGCGGCGAGCAAGTTTTCCACGGCGGTGTGAAATTCGGGGAGCGTGAATGGTTTGGCGAGGCAGGGGCGCTTTTCGGCTTCCAAAAAGCGCCGCATTTCCGCGTTGACGACGTCGCCGCTGATAAAAATCATGCGCCGGCAGATTGGGTGACCGTCTGCGCGCAGATGCTCGTAGATTTGTTTTCCGCTCAGGCCGGGCATTTTCCAGTCGCATACCGCCAGATCGAAATGATTCCCTTTCAGCTCCGTCAAAGCCTTGTCTCCATTCGAAGCCACCGTGACTTCGTAGCCTTGGGCGGCAAGAGTTTCCTGAACCAAAGTCAAAATGTGTTCTTCGTCGTCAATCACGAGCACGCGCTTGCCCGCGCCCCGGCGTGAGTTGGATTTTTCCGGCGCGGCGGGTTCGGCGCTCACCGGGGTTTCATCCGTAGCGGGAAGTTCGATGACGAAAGTCGCGCCATTGCCCACCTGGCTTGTGGGCGTAATGCTGCCGCCATGCTCCTTGATGAAACCATAACAGAGGCTCAGTCCGAGGCCGGTGCCCTTGCCGACTTCTTTGGTGGTGAAAAATGGATCGAACAAGCGCGACATGTTTTCGGGCTCGATGCCGGGGCCGTTGTCTTCAATGGTCACGCGGACATTCGGCTCCTTGAAATCGGTCGTGATTTTGATTTGCCCGCGTGGCTGATGGCCTTCCATGGCTTGTTGCGCATTGGCAAGAATATTCAGGAGCACTTGCTGAATCTGATTTGAATCGGCGAGCACGGCCGGCAGATTCGGCGCGAGGTGAGTGGTGACTTCAATGTTGCTGGTGCGCAGCGCGTATCCGATGAGGTCCAGGACCGATTCGACCATGCTGTTCACGGAAGCGGGCTCGCGTTTGGGTTTGTCGCGGCGCGCGAAGCTCAACAAGGACTGCACGATTTTTTTGCAACGGAGCGCGGATTTAAAAATAATGTCGTAGTGGCGCGTCCGATTTTCGTCATCCGGCGATCTTTTCAACAGCTCGGAAAAGCCCAGGACCGCCGCGAGCGGGTTGTTCAATTCATGGGCGACGCCGGCCACAAATTCTCCGATGGCGGAGAGTCTTTCGCTGAACACGAGTTGTTCCTGCAATTGTTCCTGCGTGGACTTGAGCTGTTCCACGTTTTTTTCCAGGCGCGACCGCGACTCCTCGATGCTTTCCATCATTTGGTTGAAAACGAGGGCGAGCTGGCCGCATTCGTCGCGACTGCGCACCGGCACGCGGCGGCTGAACTCGCCGCGTTCGACTGCTTCGGCGCCGTGGCGGAGTTCGCGCAGCGGGACGGTGGCTTTATAGATGAAAAAATAAACGGCCAACGCGCCGACCACGATGGCCAACAGCCCGACAACCGC
>DASXHY010000118.1:0-2398 GCA_036488095.1 Verrucomicrobiia bacterium
GATGATTAGCTTTCTTCGCGCGCGACCGCGGTGCGGGTCCGGGTATCACGAATCGAAATTTGCAGCGGAAGAAATCGTGCGGGCCAGCCGCCTGGATTATACAATTCTTAAATGCGGCGTCATTTATGGCAAAGGCGATCACATGCTTGATCACTTAAGTCACGCTTTCTACACCTTCCCGCTGTTTGCATTCGTCGGGTATAAGGACAAGCCGATTCGTCCAGCGGCTGTTGAGGACATCGCGCGCATCGTGAAAGCATCACTCGTAGACGGCGCCCTCGCCAGGCAAACCGTCGCGGTGCTTGGCCCGGAGGAATTGACGCTCCGTCAAGCCGTCAGGCGAGTGGCTTGCGTGGTCGGGAAAAAGCCTGTCATGTTTCGCATGCCGGTCTGGTTCCATTACATTCTTGGTTGGATTGTCGAACGCGTCATGAGCACGCCGGTTGTTTCGGTCGCCCAGGTTCGGATGTTGTCCGAAGGATTGGTCGAACCAGATCCGCCGTGTGCCGCGCTGCCGCCGGAACTCGCGCCGGTGATTCCTTTTTCAGAAAAGCAAATTCGCAACGGATTGCCACCGGCTGGGCCGTTTCATCTGCGGGACCTACGGCGTTGTTGCGGGGATAAAACACCGCAGCATGCGCATCACCACCGTGTTTTTTTTGAAATGCCATGAACATCGAATCGACATTCGCCGTTCGCCAGCCAAAGTTTCAATTGCCAGCGATTGCCGGAACTATTGAACGGCGCATACTCGTCAATTTCCGGTGCCGCCCGGACGCACTTCAACGCGTACTACCCGCTCCATTTCGCCCGAAACTGGTTCACGGCTGGGGCATGGCCGGCATTTGTCTAATCCGGCTCGGCGGCGTCCGGCCCGCGTTTCTTCCGGCCATCGGCGGATTGCGGTCGGAAAATGCCGCGCATCGAATCGCGGTGGAATGGGACGACGGCGGGACCGCGCGCGAAGGAGTTTTCATTCCGCGCCGCGACACAAACTCTGTGCTCAACCGGGTCGCGGGTGGAAGAATTTTCCCGGGAGATCATCACAGCGCGAAATTCCGGGTTTCGGAAGCAGCCGGCTGTTTCGAACTCGAAATGCGGAGCGATGATGGCATTACAATCGTCTGTGTCAAAGCTCGCGTAACTGACAAGCTGCCCACCGGCTCCATTTTTCATTCCCTCGAACAAGCCTCGGATTTTTTCCAGAGCGGCGCGCTCGGGTGGTCTTCCCGCTCGCAGGAAAACACATTCGACGGGCTGGAACTGCACTGTGAGCAATGGCGCATGGAGCCGCTGGCCGTCGAAAAGGTTGAATCAAGCTTTTTTCAAGATGCGAAAATATTTCCAGCCGGTTCAGTGAAATTCGACAGCGCGTTTCTCATGCGAGACATTGCTCACGAATGGCACGCACGCGGACGGCTGGCGGTCAAAACCACGGCAATATGAAACAGCGAATCATCCTTGCGGGCGGCAGCGGATTTCTCGGAAACGCGCTGGCGCGGCAATTTACGGCCGCCGGCGACGACGTCATCGTCCTCACGCGCTCGCCCAAAAACCGCAGCGATGGCGTAAAAGAAGTTTCCTGGGATGCCAAAACCCTCGGCGATTGGGCTGCGCACGTGGACGGCGCGGATGTCATCATCAATCTCACTGGCAAATCGGTGGACTGCCGGTACACCGAAAAAAATCGGCGCGCGATCATTGAGTCGCGGGTGAATTCCACCCGCGCCGTCGGCGAGGCCATCGCGCGTTGCGCCAAACCGCCGCGCCTCTGGTTGAACGCCAGTTCGGCCACGCTTTACAAACACGTTTTCGACCGGGCCATGGACGAGAACGGCGAAACCGGTTCCACATCCGAAGCGAAAGACGAGTTTTCCATCGAAGTCATCCGGCAATGGGAACGCGCGCTGGACGCGGCTGCCGCTCCGAACACGCGCAAAGTCGCCCTGCGGATCACGATGGTTTTTGGGCCGGATGGCGGCGTCTTTCCTGTGCTGCGACGCCTCGCGCGCTTCGGCCTGGGCGGCAAATTGGGCAGCGGCAAACAATACGTTTCATGGATTCACGCGGAGGATTTTTGCCGCGCGATTGAGTGGATCATCGAGCGCGAGGATTTGCGCGGGCCGGTGAATCTCGCTGCGCCGAATCCGCTGACCAACGCGGAAATGATGCGCGCTGTACGGAAGGCCTGCGGCGCGCCGTTCGGCTTGCCGGCCGCGGAATGGATGCTGGAAATCGGCGCCTTCTTCCTGCGGACCGAAACAGAATTAATTCTCAAAAGCCGCCGCGTGGTGCCGGGCAAATTATTGGCGGCTTTTGAGAATTAATTCTGTTTCGGTCCGCAGGAAGAAGGCGCCGATTTCCAGCATCCATTCCGAAACAGAATTAATTCTCAAAA
>DASXHY010000135.1:0-1785 GCA_036488095.1 Verrucomicrobiia bacterium
CACCTGCGCAGTAATTCGGCTACATCAATTACCATATCGGAAAAAGCCATTGGAGAGGCCTTGTCGCCCGCTCGCAAAACCCTTTTCTTTTCGTAGCCGGTGAAATGAGGTTCGCGGTAAATTTCAATCGTGGATTCTTGAAGATTCACGATCCATAATTCAGGAATCCCCGCGCGGGCGTAGACTGGCAACTTTTTATTGCGATCAAATTCGAGTGAGCTGTCGGCTATTTCGATCAGAAGAAAGACATCATCGGGAGCCGGATGGTGCGAGACATAATCGTCCGGCGCGGGTTTTAAGAGCACAAGATCGGGTTGGGGCTCCGAATATTTATCCAAGCCAACCGGATTTTGTGCCGACACGATCCAGCGACCCTTTACGCGAAGGTTGAACAATCGAATTAGGCGGTTCACAATGCCGCTGTGCAGCGGCCCGATGGGCGACATGTCATGGATGGCTCCCTCGATAAGCTCCACGCGAGCGTCCGGTTTCAGAAAACCCAGATCAGCCATTCGATGATAATCCTCCGCAGTGAAGCGATGTAAGGCGGGAGCTTTCATGCGCACAATTTAACAAGTTACTTCGGCATCTGCAATCCCACCTTGGCGGCGACTTGTTGCACGTCTTTGTCGCCACGGCCGGAGAGGTTCACGATGATGAGTTTATCTTTATCCATTTTCGGCGCGCGGACTATGGCTTCGGCGACGGCGTGGGCACTTTCGAGCGCGGGAATGATGCCCTCCAAACGCGCGAGTTTCATGAAGGCGGCGAGAGCTTTCTCGTCGGTGGCGTAGGTGTATTCGACGCGCTTTTGGTCGCGCAGAAAGGCGTGCTCGGGTCCGACGGCGGCGTAATCCAATCCGGCGCTGACGCTATGGGTGGATTGAATCTGGCCGTATTCGTCCTGCAACAAAAAGGAGCGCGTGCCTTGCAGCACTCCCAGCGAGCCGCCCTGGAATCGCGCGGCGTGACGGTTGGGAATGATGCCTTCGCCGCCGGCTTCCACACCGACCATTTTGACTGTGGTGTCTTCAAGAAACGGATAAAATAATCCGATGGCGTTTGAGCCGCCGCCAACGCAGGCAATGAGCAAATCGGGCAGGCGCTTTTCGTGTTCGAGCATCTGGCGGCGGGCTTCATCGCCGATGACGCGATGGAAATTGCGCACCATGACGGGATACGGGTGCGCCCCGTAAGCGGTGCCGAGGATGTAATGGGTGTTGCGGACGTTCGTGACCCAATCGCGCATGGCTTCGTTAACGGCTTCCTTCAAGGTTTTTTGGCCGGCATGCACGGGCACGACTTCCGCGCCGAGCATTTTCATGCGATAGACATTCAGTTCCTGGCGCTTGCAATCCACTTCACCCATGTAGATGACGCATTTGAGGCCGAACATGGCGCTGACGGTGGCGGTGGCGACGCCGTGCTGGCCCGCGCCGGTTTCGGCGATGATGCGGGTTTTGCCCATGCGTTTGGCGAGCAGGATCTGGCCGATGGCGTTATTGATTTTGTGCGCGCCGGTGTGGAGCAGGTCTTCGCGCTTGAGATAAATTTTTGCCCCGGCGAGTTCGCGCGTGAGGCGTTCGGCAAAATAGAGCGGCGTGGGGCGGCCGCAAAATTCCTCGAGATAATAGGCCAGTTCGCGTTGGAATTCAGGGTCCTTCTGCGCGCGCAGGTATTCGTCTTCCAACTCCTGCAATGGATGCATCAGGGTTTCGGGCACGAACCGGCCGCCGTAGGGGCCGAAATGGCCGTGCTCGTCCGGCGCTGTGGCGGTTGAACTCA
>DASXHY010000136.1:0-4523 GCA_036488095.1 Verrucomicrobiia bacterium
GTGATCGTAACGGTGCTGACCACCACGGGCGCCACAGGCATCAACATGAAAAAGTTGATGTTGTCATTGGCCCCCACCTGAGTTTCTTGCAACGTGCTGGCACTGCCATCAAAAGTAATCTGGACCAGGTTTCCGGCGCTATCGGTCACGGGCATAAAATCATAAACCTGCCATCCCCTGACGTTAACGCCATACTTGTACGGGCCGCTCGCAGGACTGCTGATCGTCGCAGTGCCGCTCAATACACTAATATCGGCCGACTCTGTTTGGGCGGTGCCACCGCTGGCGACGCGCGCAAATAGATTGTAAGTGCCGGCGGGATAGTGCCGCGTATACTGGCCGTATTCGCCGCCGTCAGTCCACCCCACATCGTAATCGTGAAAGCCGGTGCCGATATAGGGCAGGCGCGGTATGTCACCAGGGGTGACAGTTTCAGTCGACAGCCCGGGAACCGAAGGGCGATATTGGCCCGGGCCATTGTTGTTGCTGGCCTCAACAGTCGTGAGGAGGTTCGTGTAAGCATTAGTCTGAGGATTATCAATGTACAGTCCGCTGACGCCATTGCTGGTATAATCCCAATCTTCCGCCTCCCAGGTGTAGGAAGGAGTGATGGTGTCAAAACTGACGGTCTGGTTTGCCACTGAGCCATTGGCGTCTTTGACCTGGATGACCGCCGTATAGAGCGTATTGCCCGTCAACGCGGCGCTCACATTTTCAGCCGTGGACGGACCCGTAATGGTCAAAGTGGGGTTTTTAATAAAACTTTGCCCCGAATATAAATTCTTAACCGTCAATTGCACCGTCACATTGGTGACTCCGGCGGGCGAACTGGCCGTAAAGGACAAGGTTGTAGACGGCTGGAACATGTTCGTGCCGTTGGGATAGACGGCGGAGATGGTTGATTGCGCTTGAACCAGGCTGCCGCACAGCAGAATGCAGGCGGCCCCTCCCAGTGCCAAAAAGTTTTTCAGGAGGGATCGGGGGGTTTTTTTCATAATTTGCATGGGTTTCTGATGGGTCGTTAACAGCATGAGTTAGGTGTGATTTTGACGGTATCCCCACTTTCGGGGAGGGCAAGGGCGGCCGCCCGCGAAGACTCCCGAAATGCGCTTTTCATCGATTTCACGTCGGACGTTTTCCCTCAATCGCTTATTCTGCGGCATCCCCATTTTCGGGGGTGCCGGGCCGGCGCGCATTTCTCGATGCTGGCAGGCGGTGGTGAGCATTCATTTCTCCAATCCAAGCCATGGCTTATGACACAGTCAATTCGTGAGATTTTATTCGCGGGGGTTTTTCTCCTCGCCGCGACGGGCACGGCCCCGGCGGCCGAGCGCCCGCAAACTTTTTGCAATCCCCTGGACCTGCCCTATCGCTTTCAATTGGATTCACCCAGCCGCCGCGAAGCGGCCGATCCGACCCTCATGCGATTCAATGGTGAATATTGGCTCTTCGCCTCCAAGAGCGCCGGTTACTGGCATTCCGATGACATGATCCACTGGAAATTTGTGGTGCCTTCCGGGCTGCCGTTGGAAGATTACGCTCCGACCGTGGCGGTGTTGAATGGGCGGATCATCTTTACCGCCTTCGGCACACCCGCCATTTTCAGCACTGACGATCCGCTCAAAGGAGCGTGGAGCAAAATCGCCGACCTGAAGGGTTATCCCGACCCGGATATTTTCGTCGACGACAGCGGGCGCGTTTACCTTTATTACGGTTGCGATTCCAATGGCGGCATCCACGTGGTGGAACTCGACCCGGGCCAAAAATTCAAAGTCGTAAACGGACCGGTGACTTGCTTCACGGCGGATTTTGCCCATCATGGCTGGGAAGTGGCGGGCGAAGATAACCGCGGCAACGCGAACGCCGATGGCAGCAAACAAATTGCGCCGTGGGTCGAGGGCGCGTGGATGACGAAGCACGCGGGAACTTATTACCTTCAATATTCCGCGCCCGGCACCCAATTCAAGACGTACGCGGACGGCATCTACACTGCGACGAATCCAATGGGCCCGTTCGTGTATGCGCCGTATAGTCCTTTTTCACAAAAACCCACGGGGTTCATCGGCGGAGCGGGCCACAGCAGCGTGGTCAAGGATGGCGGGAACCATTTCTGGCACATCACGACGATGACCATTTCCGTGCGGCACATGTTTGAACGGCGGCTCGGCCTTTTCCCCACGGGCTTCACATCGGACGGCCAGATATTTTGCAACACGTATCTCGGCGATTATCCGCAATTCGTTCCCGGCGCGTCGAAAAGTCCGGCCGCAAATAATTCGCCGGGTTGGATGTTGTTGTCGTATCGCAAATCCGCCACGGCGTCGTCGGCGCTGGAGCAGTTTCCCGTAAAAAATGCGTTGGATGAAGACGTGCGCACGTGGTGGTCGGCTGCGTCGGGAAAGCCGGGCGAATGGCTCCAGGTGGATCTTGGCAAGCCGTGCCGAATCGAAGCCATGCAGATCAATTTCGCGGACCAGGGCATGACAAATCGCGGTCGCATGATTGGCGATTTCTACCAGTACTCTGCAGAAATCTCGAATGACGGAACGCACTGGAAAACCGCGCTCGATCGCGGCGAAAACCACCGCGATTCACCGCACGATTACGCGCAACTGGACGCGCCCGTGACAGCGCGCTATCTGCGCCTGGTCAATGTTCACACGCCCGGCGGCGGGTTGTTTTCCATCAGCGGATTTCGCGTCTTTGGCAGCGGTCTTGGTCGGGCTCCATCGCGGGTCAAAGAAGTGAAAGCGGTACGCGACGTTTCAGATCCGCGCCAGGCCCATGTGTCGTGGCAACCGGCGCAAAACGCGGATTTTTATATTATTCGATACGGCGTGGCTCCCGATCGTTTATTTGGCAATTATCAGGTTTATGATGCGACGCATTTCGACATCAACAGCCTGAACGCCGGAACAGCTTATTACTTGAGCGTGGATGCGGTGAACGACAGCGGAATTACCAGCGGCAAAAAAGTGGTCCCAATAAAATAGAAATTTTCTCCGGACCATTCACGGATAAGCCAATCGAAAGAATCCGCTGCCAATCGTCAGATCCAGCGGAAGCATCATCTGGTCGGTGGATTTCGAGCCGGCGACGGTTATCCAGTCGGTGCCGATGCCCGCGTTGGGCGGATTGGTCTGCATTTCCAAATGCCAGCCGATATGATCCGTGGGCCATCTCAATTGTATTTGACCCGCGTTCAAGCTCAGGCTGACGAGCGTGGAAGCGGCGGTCCCGAAAGTGAACGCCATTTCCGAAAGTTGCAACCCGCTGGGATCGCCGTTATTGGCCGTGATATTTAACCGGTAATAAGCGAAGGCAGTGGTATTGCTGATCGAATATTGTTTGGTCAGAAAACGGCTGGCAAAAAGTTCGTTGCTCCGCGTGTCCAGGGTCGTCCAACTGGTTCCATCCTGTGAGCCCTGAAATTGCCAGTTTTTCGGATCGCGTCCGGGCACGTCGTTGGCGCTGGACAACGCGTAATGCACCACCGCCTTGAGCGGCCCTCCGAAATAAAATTGCAACCAGCCGGTATTGCCGCCATTCGCATTGAACCACTTGGTGCTGGTGGAACCATCGAAGGCCATGGCGGCCGTTTCATTGGGCGGATTGTCCGAACTTGCCGAGGCGACAGTGGCCGTGGGAACGCCGGAGGCTTGCGCGGAATTAGCGCTCTGCCCCAGCGAATTCACCGCGCTCACCACATAATAATATTTGGTGTCGTTGACGACGTTGGTGTCCGTGAAGCTGGTTGAACGCACGTTAATCGCAATCGCGGCGTAGGGCCCGTTATTGACCAGCGAGCGTTTGACGGCATAGCTCGCCGCGGTGCCTGACCCGGACCAATTCAACGTGACCTGCACATTCCCCGGCGCCGCGCTTAACCCGGTCGGCGTTGGCGGCGGCGCAGTCGGAGGCGGTGGCAAAATAACGTCATTCGTGCGCAACGTCGGCGTGGCATCGAGCTGCGTGACCGCGCCGGATTGATACTTGAGCCTCACCGTGGTGTTGCCCGGCGCGCATAATTTCATGTCCACGTCCCAGGTCAGCGGCCAGGATGGCAGCACGCGGATTTCGTTTCCGTTGCACTGCATTAACATGAATTGCAGGCCCGTCATGCCCGCGCCGCCATTGTCGAGGTCCGGCAGATAATCGTTGTGCGAAGTCCAAAACGCGGGGAAACGGCACTGGCTGTCTTTTTGGGAAAAATTGCCGATGACATCCGCCTGCGCGGCGCCGGTCAAGCCCACGAGCGGCTCTTCAATGACGTCCTGGCTCCAGCAGTTCTTGTTGTTCTGGACCACGCGGTTGGTGAACGTGGCGAGGCCCATGTTGAAATTGGATTTGCCGATGCCAAAAATCCGATACGGAAAAATGCAGTAACATTCCGGGTTCTCCGCGTTGTGCGACGCGCCGTACGTCTGCGCGGGAATCACATAAGTCCCGGCGGCGTTCGTCGGCAGCGGCGGAAGCGACGCATAACAATTGGTCCATTCGCTCACCAACGCGGGAGTGGTGAA
>DASXHY010000144.1:0-5161 GCA_036488095.1 Verrucomicrobiia bacterium
GACGGCTTATAACGACAGCCAATGCTGCAGACAAAATCATTTCTTGCGGTGGACTTCGGCGCGGGCAGCCTCAAGCTCGCGGAATTTGAAGTCAATGAGGCTGGAGGTCTGCGCTTAAAACAATACGGAATCAAATCTCTCGGCCTGGAAGGCGCGCAGGAAAATACGCGCGAAGCCACCATCCTCAAAGCGCTGCAGGCATCGATTTCCGAGATGGGCATCAAGTCCAAGGATTGCAATGTCTGCGCTCCCGGGTTCCACGTTTTTTCCAAGTTCGTCAAGCTGCCGCCGGTCGAGCAAAGCAAGGTCACGCAAATCATCCAATACGAGGCGCAGCAAAACGTGCCGTTTCCGTTGTCGGAGGTGGTTTGGGATTACCAAATTCTCGGTCAAGCGGCCGGGGGCGAGCTTGAAGTGCTGTTGGTGGCCATCAAGTCGGAAATTGTCGAAGGCCTGTTCCGCGTGGCGGACGCCGCGGGTTTGAAATTGCAGGTGGCGGATGTGTCGCCCGCGGCGTTGTGCAATGCTTTTCGCTTCAATTACGGCGAACTGGAGGATTGCACCATCCTGCTCGATATCGGAGCCAAGACGAGCAATTTGCTGTTTTTCGAGAAGGGAAAGGTTTATTCGCGCAGCATCAACCTGGGCGCGAATTCCATCACGCAGGATTTCGCGTCGGAATCGAAGATGAAATTCGATGTGGCGGAGAAAATAAAGATTGAGGAAGGCTTCGTGAGTTTGGGCGGCGCGTATGAGGAGCCGGAAAATCCGAACCAGGCGGCGATTTCCAAGATTGCGCGCCAGTTCATGACGCGGCTGCACATCCAGGTGAACCAGACGATGCAGTTTTATCGCGGCCAGCAGGGTGGTTCGCAGCCGGTGCGGCTGTTTTTATCGGGCGGCGCGTCGATCATGCCTTACGCGGCGCAATTTTTCGCGGAAAAATTGAATGTGCCGGTCGAGTATTTCAATCCGTTCCGCAACGTGCAGATTGATCCGGCGGTGAACCTGGAGGAATTGGCGCGGGTGGCGCATTCGATGGGCGAAGTGGTGGGGTTGGGATTGCGGAACCTGGCGCATTGCCCGGTGGAACTGAATTTGATGCCGGAAAGCACGCGGAAATGGCGCGCGTTCAATGAAAAGAAGCCGTTTTTGATCGCCACAGTCTTCACCATGGTGGTTGTGGTGGCGGTCATTGGGTTGTTGTTCCAGCAATTGGGAAGTGTCAAAGCGTCGAAATTGGCAACGATACAACCGGTGCTGACCGAAGCGCAGACGCGCGACAATGAATTTAAGCAGGCGAATTCCGCGTTGAACACCGCGACAAATCAGTTGAATCAGCTTACCTCATTGATCGGCAGCAAGTATTATTGGATCCAGACTCTGCCTGAAATCCGCCGGGTATTGATGCAAGTGGAAGTGGCGACTTCGAACAAATGGGGCGCGCCGGCGGGCATCTGGATTGAGCAATTCGTGACGCCCTCTGTCGAGCCAGCCGCCGTCGGTGAAGGAGGTTTCCAGTCCCAAGCTCAGGCTTTCGGCAGCACGGTTGAGCAGGCGATTGAAACAAAATACGCCTTGGGGACTGACGCGCAGCAATCCGGCATGCCGGGTGCAACAACTGCGCCTCCGCCGGCAAGTGGTGTTTCCACCCTTATCATGGTTTGCCGGGCGAGGAAGGGCCCGGATGCCTCGGCCAATTCCACCTTGATGTACTCCTTTTTGGATGCCCTGAAGGCCAGCCCGATTGTGGACCCGAAGGACACGCAGGTGGGCGGCCGGCCGGGAGACGATGATTCCCCGTACACATTCACCTTTGCGGTAAAGGTCGTGCTGAAGAATCCGCTCAAGCTCTAATATGTCCTGGGCCAAACGAAACCTTTATTTTTTGATTGCCGCCATCGTGGCGGTTGTGCTGCTGGGCGCGGCAGGCTGGTTTTGCTATACGTCCTGGCAGACCAATAATGCCAATTGGGATCAGCTTAGCGCGGCTTACGCGCAGGTGGAAAGTTTTGCCAACGAGAACCCGGGCCCGGGAAATAAAACGGTGAATAATATCGAGACGGCCAAGGAAGAGACGAAGGAGGCGAACGAACGGGTCGCGGCGGCGCGAAAGTTTTTCCGGCCGATTGCCGGCATCCCGAACACGAATCATTTTGACGACCGCATGCTGGCGTTTGCCGTGCGTGAAACCATCGCGCAACTGCGATCTGAGGCCGCGCAACACAACGTGGCGCTGCCGCTTGATTATGCGTTTTCTTTTTCGCTGCAGCAGGCAAAAGTCGTTTACGATTCCAAGAGTTGGGAGCAGTTATCCAAGCAGTTGGGCGAGGTGAGGGCCATTTGTGACGTGCTCTATAACTCCCGGGTGGCCGCCTTGGATTCCGTGCAGCGCGAACGCACCGCCGATGACAATAATGCCGGCCAGCCGGCCCAGCAGCCGGATTATGTGGATACGATTTCGGTCACCAACAACAATATCGTCATCACACCGTACGAGGTGACGTTTCGGTGTTTCACACCGGAACTGGGTTCCGTGCTGAGCAGCTTTGCCAATCAATCGCACACGATTGTCGTGAAGACGCTGACGATTCAACCGGAGGACAACACTGCCAATATGGAAGGAATGCCCGGCATGGCGGGAGGCGGCGGCTATGGGGCTGCGCGGCCACTGACAACGGCGGGCGGTTTGCCGGTTGTCATTGACGAGAAGAAACTTCGAGTAACGATGCTCCTGGACATTGTGAAAATGCTTCCGGAGGCGGGCAGATAATGCAATTTCTCAAGAAAAACTACGAAAAAATCCTGCTGGCGGTGGTGGTCCTCGCCGCCCTCGTCATCGTGGCGTTTCTGCCCATCCTGGTCTCGCACGAAAAAAGCAAGCTGGATGCTTTGGAGAACCAGGCGGTTCACCGGAAACCCAAACCGCTGCCACCGCTGGACCTGGCCGCGGACGACGCGTTGCTGCAACGCGTCCAAAATCCCGTGAACCTGAACCTGGGCAGCCCGCATAAAATTTTCAACCCGGTCCGCTGGCAAATGAAGGCGGGCGGCGTCATTTTCCCGAACCCGGCCGGCCACGAAATCGACATTCTGGAGATCACTAAAATCTCGCCGCTGCATGAGGTCTATTCCCTGGAAAGCGTTTCGGTGGCGACCGATCTGCCGACGCATTACGGCATCGGCATCAAACACGAGGCGGCCGCGTCGGCGAGCGGGCGTTCGGTGAAGATAACCTACGTGCCGCTGAACGTGACGACGAATAATTTCACGGTGCTTTCAGCCGAAGGACAGGAAGACGATCCGTCGAGCGTGACCTTGCAATTGACCGATACGCACCAGAAGGTTTCGATTTCCAAAGGGAAGCCGTTCGAGCGCGTGGAAGGTTACATGGCGGACTTGCGCTATCCGCCGGAGAATAAAGATTTCCGCAATCGCCGCAAGACTGACACGAGTCCGATTTGCTTCGCCGGTGAGTGCTACAAAATCGTAGACATTCAGGAATCCGAAGTTGTATTGTTGCAACAATCGAATCAGAAGCAATGGATCAAAGAGATTAATCCTACAAATTCTACTTCTACCGCCCGTTCTCCCTAACCGCAACTGAACCCACAATGAAAGCAGTCATCACGTCACTTGTTTTTGTAATCGCGACGGCTTCGCCACTCCTGGCGCAACCCGCACCCCCTGTCGCGCCTCCGCCGAATTCTCAACCCGCGCCGATGATGTCCGCGAATGGGAATGTGGACGAAGCGGTGCAGGAAGCGCTCCATCGCCAATATAATCAGCTCGAGGCGCGCAAAAAACTCGAGCAGGCCCACGCCGCCGAATTGCGGAAGGACCTGGTTGCCGCGGCCACGCTGTATGATGACGCGTGGACATTGGCCGAAGGTATCGGTCCCATCGGGGACGCCGAACGGCAGGCGGCCGTCGAGGGGCTTATTTCTGTGCGCATGCAACTGGCCGCCGTCGCGCAGCATCATGGCGATTACAACCAGGCGGACCTGGACGTGAAAGATGTCCTGCGTGTTGACCCGAGCAACCGGATGGCGCTGGAATTCAAGAGGGCGAACGACCAATTGATCGAGAACGCCCGCGGGACGATGCCCACGCCGCCGGCGATTGAAATGGTCAAGTCAGTGCGCGAGGACCACATCAGAACCGCCGAGTTGGTGCAGGACGGCAAATTGATGTACCAGTTGGGCAAGATTGACATTGCGGAAGCGAAATTCAAGGAAGCCCTCGCGGACGATCCCAACAACCAGGCCGCGCTTTATTATTTGAGCCTCGTCAAACAAGTCCGCGACCGCCAGATCGTGGACGCGCGCAATGTGACATCCATGCAGCGCATGATCGATGTGGAAAAGGGCTGGGCGGACAATGATGAACGCAAAAATCTTCCGGTGCCGAATTTGTACGCGCGCACGAACGCGATTTATACCAGCCCCCAGCGCCAGAGAATTTACGAAAAACTTAACGACATCGTCTTTGATAAATTCAAGGGCTACCCAGGCATCCAGTTGACGGAAGTCCTTCGCAGCCTGACGGACGAAACCGAGAGGCGGGACCTGGACCAGCAGGGAGTCAATTTCATTCTCAATCGTGAGAAACCTTCCTCCGGCCCTCCGACGAATGCAGCAGCCCCGGCTTTCGATCCCGCGACCGGCCAGCCCATCATTGCGCCTCCAACCACGGCCGAGGATGTGGATGTGGGTACTGTGACGATCAATCTCGACGGGCTCAGAAACGTGCGTTTGATGGACATCCTCGAGGCCACCGTGAAATCGGCGGATCATCCGATCAAGTATTCGATTCTGGATTACGGCATTGAATTTTCGTTGAAAGGACCGGAGCAACCCGAGTTGCACACGCGCACCTTTAAAGTGGACCCGAACACGTTCTACATGGGCTTGCAAAACGTGAGCGTGATCGCCTTCGGCAGCGTCGCCTCAGGTGGCGGTGGTGGTGGTGGCGGCGGCGGTGGCGGCGGTGGCGGCGGTGGTGGAACCGGCGCGACGACCATTCCGCACGTGGATGTGACCGGCAACGGTAGTATTGGCGGCGGCCGGGGCGGTGGTGGCGGCGGTGGCCAGCAGCAGAACATCAACCTGGCCGGCGCGGCGGGCACGGCGGCGGGCGGTGGCGGCGGAGCCGGCACCAC
>DASXHY010000163.1:0-1890 GCA_036488095.1 Verrucomicrobiia bacterium
ATGTCTCGTGAAAACCAAACTCCGCGGAAAAATATGCGACGGGATTCTGCCGGAGTTGCGGCGCGTTTTGATGGCACCAGGTGGATTTCTCGTTGAGGTAAGCTTGAAAATCCCGCAGCACGTCACGCACGCGCCCGGCGAAATCCGGGTCCTGCAAACGCACGCGCAGTTCGTAATCCGACACTTCGCGCAGCACGGCTACGGCGTTGTGATAGAGGTTCTGCCAGCAGCGCGGCGAAAGCTCCGCGAAAACCTCCTGCGCCTCCTGGTCCCAGGTCCACCACAGATTTCGCGCCAGTTTATTCAGGCCGGTCGTCAATTCCGTCAGCTCTTCGCTCGTCAGCGGTTTCTTTGGCATAAGTTCAATGATCTTTTTTCGGGCGTCACGTTATGAAGCCCGCAGGCGCATCGCAAATCAATTTCCATTTTGCGCAACGCAAGTTATGTTCCACGAAACATAAATGGTGCAAACTATTACGAACATGCGGTCATTACTCCAAATTGACATTTGGCAGCAAACGGTTTTTTTACGCGATTTGTGGCTAAATTAACGCGGGATGAAAAAATACCGACACGTCCTCAACATCGGCATTCAGAACAATCTGACGTATCGCTTTAATTTTTTGGCGCGATCCTTGTTCGGCCTCATCCCGTTGATCGCCATGATTTACGTTTGGCGCGCCATCTATTCCGGCAACGCCAGCCGCAGCGGAAGCACCATGGTCGGCGCTTATACGTTTGCCGAAATGGTCTCGTACTATCTTCTCACAACCGTCGTGGACGCGTTGACCGCTGTCAACGAAGACGATTGGCAAATCGCCGCCGACATCAAGGACGGCAACATCAGCCAATTCCTGCTCAAGCCGATCGATTACCTCTGGTATCGCTTTTGCCTTTTTGTTTCCGGGCGCATCACCTATCTGGCGGTGGCCGCCGTGCCGCTCGCGATTTTCAGTGCGTGCCTGCACAATTATTTTGTGCTCCCGCACGATGCGGGCGCGTTTGTATTGTTTCTCGTTTCCGTTGCCCTCACCGCGTTGCTGCAATTCTTCATGTCTTACACCATGGCAATGCTTGCCTTTTGGGTGCTGGAAGTTTCCACCTTCATTTTCATTCTGTTCGCTTTTGAATACCTCGCGAGCGGCCATTTGTTCCCGCTCGATATTCTGCCCGCATGGCTCGAGCGCCTGCTGTACTTCACGCCGTTCCCGTATCAACTTTATTTTCCCGTGAGCATTTACATGGGCAAAACGGTCGGCGGCGAACTGGCGCGCGGATTGATTATTCAATTTCTGTGGGTTTGTGCCATGTACGCGCTCGCGCGATTCGCATGGAATCGCGGCATTAAAAAATACGGGGCGGTGGGAGGGTGAAATGAGTCCAATGTCTAAAGTCGAAAGTCCAAAGTCGAACGGGGCGCCGTCGTCTTCGTTGGCGCGTTATTTCACGATTTATTCCGCGCTGTGGAAAAATTCCGTCACGCGCGAGACGATGTTCAAGGGAAATTTCCTCCTCTGGATATGCGTGGAGTTCCTGTGGTTTGGGCTTCAGCTATGCTTCATCAGCGTGCTTTACTTGCACACGACCAACATCGGCTCATGGACCAAGTGGCAGGTCGTGATGCTCGTCGGCGCGAGCCATTTCATTCAACAAATCTTCCAGGCATTCTTTCTTATCAACTGCACCAACCTTTCCGAACTCGTTCGCACCGGAAAACTGGATTTTCTCATGCTCCTGCCCATCAACACCCGCTTTGTCGTGTCACTCCGGCAAGTGGACCTCGGCGCGTTCGTCAACGCCGCTTCCGGCGCCGCGGTGATTGCCTACGCCGCGCACCGGTTGCACTTCCTGCCGACCTTTCCGCACATCCTCGCCTTCCTCTCGCTCTGC
>DASXHY010000185.1:0-2154 GCA_036488095.1 Verrucomicrobiia bacterium
CGGCGCAACGGGACAAACTTTTGACCATCGTGATTGTGGGCGGCGGGCCGACCGGCGTGGAGTTGGCGGGTGCTTTTGCTGAATTGGCGCGAACGGTTTTGAAACGGGATTTCCGGCGCATCGATCCTTCGCAGGCGAAAATTATTTTGATTGAAGGCGCGCCCTACGTGCTTTCCTTCCTGCCGACCGATTTGGCCCAAAGCGCCACGCGTCAACTCGAGGGTCTGGGCGCGCACGTGCGGACTTCAATGCGAGTGAAGGATATTCGCGACGGCGAGGTGGAACTGGCGGATGGTGAAATCATCCGCGCCGGAACGATATTGTGGACCGCTGGTGTGAGCGCTGTGCCTTTGACAAAGAAACTCGGCGTTGATTTGGACAAAGCCGGGCGCGTGAAAGTGAATCGCGATCTTAGCCTGCCGGGCCGTTCCGAAGTGTTTGTCATTGGGGACATGGCGATTTTGATGCAGGAAAACGGCAAGCCGGTGCCGGGAGTTTCGCCCGCGGCGATGCAGGAAGGGCGGCATGTGGCGAAGATCGTGGAGGATGAGATTGATTTGGGCCCGGGACGATCGCCGCGGCCGCCGTTCAAGTATTGGGACAAGGGAACGATGGCGACGATTGGGCGCTCCAAAGCCGTGGCGGAAGTGGGGCGGTTCAAATTCTCGGGCCTGCTCGCGTGGCTCACGTGGCTTTTTGTCCACCTGGTTTTCCTCATTGGTTTCCGCAACAAAATTGCGGTGCTGATGCAATGGGTGTATTCGTACTTTGCCTATAAACGCGGCGCGCGAATCATCACGTATTTGCCACAAGAGACGCGACCGGCGAAACCTCCCGCTTCTCCTCCCGCGGCATGAGAAATGAAAACGCCGCCGCCGGCAGAAATAAAAATCCGGCGTAAAGCAACGCCAGCCGGTGGTCGCCAACTTTCGAGAACAAACCAAAAAAGACTGTTCCCAAGGCCGCCGCGATGCGCCCGATGTTATAGCTGAAACCAGCGCCCGTGGTGCGCAGCAACGTTGGAAAGAGCGGCGGCAAATACATGGTGAACAAAGCAAAAACACCCTGGCAGAATCCGATCAGCGGAAACCAATACATCAAGGCCGTGTGATCCAACGGTTTGATATAGGCCCCGAGCATAGCCGCAAAATAAGCAATGAATGTCCACGCGATGGTCGCGCGGTAACCAATGAGCCGCGCAATCCAGCCGGAGAAAAAATTTCCGAGGATGGATGAGCCGATGACGAGATACATGGCGGTGCCGGCGAGTTTATTTCGTTCCGCCGGCGGCATCGCCAGCACGTCGGGGAGGTTGCGCAAATGTTGCTGGTGCCAGAACATGAAGGCCCAGTGCGCAGTCAAGGAGACGGCGCAGACGACGGTTACCCAAATGGTGATGGGCCGCGTTTCGCCGCGAAAAAGTTCGGAGATTTTTGGTTGATGATTTTGCACGGTGGCAGTGGCCCGGGCCGTTTTCCACTCGCCGGGCTCGGGCACGGCGCGGCGGATCCAGAATACGAGCAGCGCGGGCAGGATGCCGACGAGGAACAAATATCGTGGCTGCGCTCCGGCCAGGAGATAATTCGCGAGGACGGCGCCAAGGATGCCGATGTTCACGCCGCTTTGCAGCACAGCGGCGAGCCACGGGCGCCAGTGTTTCGGCCACGTTTCGGCGAGCAGCGATGCACCCACGGACCATTCGCCGCCGATGCCGAGCGCGGCAAGAAATCGAAAAATCATTAATTGCCACCACGTGTGCGCAAACACGGACAAGCCGGTGAATGCCGCGTAGGTCAGCACGGTGAGGCTGAGCGTCCGCGCGCGCCCGAGGCGGTCGCCGATCAAACCGAAGAATCCGCCGCCGAGTGCCCAGCCGAGCAAAAACGCGCCCTGGATGATCGAGCTGTAATGACCGACTCTTGGATCCGTGGTGGGCAGGCCGCCGAGCAATTGCGCGACGAACGGCGCGGCGACAAGCGTGTAAAGGTGCATGTCCAGCCCGTCGAAAGTCCAGCCGAGCCACGCGGCAATGCCGGATTTCCATTGGTGGGGGGAGATGCGCGGGTTCATGCTCGGATTAAACCGAAACTGACTTCTGCAAACGAGCATTGATTTCGAACCGTGAGCCCTGCATTCGCACCGCGACCTTACCCA
>DASXHY010000221.1:0-7708 GCA_036488095.1 Verrucomicrobiia bacterium
ACTTGAATTGCGCGCACTTCATCTCCCTCTCCTCCCCAAAAGGAGGGTCGGGGTGAGGAGGTCGCCAGGTAATCTCTAAACGGTAATATTCCCCACCACTCTGAATCACACCCGTGCATTGATCGCGCCGCTGACAACCGCTTGATTTCCGCTATACTGTGCGCGTGCCGAAATCAGGAACCATTCCCATTGCGCTCACCATCGCCGGCTCCGACAGCGGCGGCGGCGCAGGCGTCCAGGCGGATTTGAAAACATTTGCTTCGCTGGGCGTGCATGGGACCAGCGCGCTGACCTGTATCACGGCGCAAAATCCGAAACGCGTTCTGGCAATTCAAGCGTGCCGGCCGGAAATCGTGCGCGAACAAATGGAAGCCGTTTTTGAAGCGTTGCCTCCAGCTGCGGTGAAAACGGGAATGCTTTATTCGGCCGAAATTATCCGCGTCGTCGCCAAATTCTTTCGGGCCAATCGCCATATTCCGCTGGTCGTGGATCCGGTCATGATATCGACCAGCGGCGCACGTTTGCTCAAACCCTCCGCCATCCTGTTGTTGAAAAGCGACCTGCTACCTCTGGCAACGCTCGTGACCCCGAACCTCGACGAAGCGGAAATCCTCACCGGACGGGAATTGAAATCGGTGGAGGGCCTGCGCTGGGCGGCAAAACAAATCCGCAAGGAATTCGGCTGCGCCGCGCTCGTCAAAGGCGGCCATCTCCGCCATTCAAAAGACGCGATCGATATTTTCTTCGACGGCGAAAACGAATTATTGTTGAGCGCGCCCTTCGTCAAAGGCGTGCACACGCACGGCACCGGATGCACATACTCCGCGGCCGTTACTGGCTACCTTGCGCTCGGATATGAGTTGCCGGAAGCGGTCGCTCAGGCGAAGGAATATATTTCGCAGGCGATTGTCCAGAGCCAGGCGGCCGGGAAGCACCAAGTGTTAAACCCATTTTGGCGCTGACCACAGGAGCGCCGGCGTCCCGCCGGCCAGCCGTCCAATCCTTGCAAGCTGGCCCGGCCTATGCTATTGAACTCCATTACGGCGCAATGTGTACGCGCCAATTAATCAAAGAAAAGTATGAAGTCACTCACCTGGGCTCAAAAACTCATCATGACCGGCGCGGCACTGCTGGCGCTCACTGCTTTCACGGCGACTGCCGAAGATAAGAAAGACGCGCCGAAACCGGATAAAATGACCACCTGCCCCGTTTCCGGCGACAAGCTGGGCGAAATGGGCAAGGCGTACACGTTCGAATACCAGGGCCACGAAGTGAAACTTTGCTGCCATGATTGCAAAAAGGACTTCGACAAGGACCCGGCCAAGTACATGAAAAAAATCGAAGCGGCCGATAAGGCGGCGGCGAAAGACACCAAAAATTGACAATGACTGGTCAGAGACGTTTAGCGTAACTCGCTGAATAGTCCGATACTCAACTCATGAAAACGGCGCTGGCCATTGTTTGCAGCCTGTTGCTCGCGTGGACGAATTTCGTTCTCGCCGAAGCACCAGGAGCCGGCGTGTTGCGCGCGGCACAGCCTTGCTGCCATTGCGGCAAGACATCCAATTGCTGCGCCACAAAAAATAATTTGCCGGCGTCCCCTCCCGTTTCGGCGGCTCCCGTTTCTTCCCTCCAAAATCAGTTTTCTCCGCTCGCTTCCGCAACGGTGGTCTGGGCATTGCCCGCCAATCTTGCCCGCGGGCTTTCTTCTTCGTCCTTCCAGCCGTCTACGACGGCCCGCAGTCCGCTTTTCGCGCGGAACTGCGCCTGGCTCATTTGATTTTTCCTTCCTGACGCACGCAGTGTGTACCGCCCGGACGCGCTGTGTCGTTCCATCGGCTTCTTTCCGGCGATAAATGCAAACAAACGGACTCTGTCCAAAATGAATTTAAGCAAAATCAGCAAACAAGTTTTGACCTGCGGCTCGGCAATGACGGCGTTGACGCTGTTGTTCTCCGGCTGCAAGGGCATCACGCAGCCCGGGGAACGCGCCGCGCGCGAACAAATTGCGGCGGTCACCTGGAGCTATCGCCCGAATGGCCAGCGTCCGGCGCTGCCGAATCTCACAACCAACTCGCCGCTCGCCGATTTTTTGACGTATGCCATGCTCAACCATCCCCAAATCGAGGCCAACTACTACGATTGGTCCGCATCGGTCGAGCGCATCACGGTTGAACGCTCGATGCCCGATCCCAAGCTGACGTTTCAAGCTTACATTCAACACACGCTCACCTCGATCATGCCCGGTTTGATGCAGGACTTTCCCGGGCCGGGCAAGCTCAAGGCAGCCGGGAACGCCGCCGCCGCCGAGAGCACAACGAAATATTTCGCGTTTGAAAGCTCCGTGCTCAACGCCGCCTTTTCCGTCAAGCAGGCCTATTATCAACTTCGGTTTCTCAACGAAAAAATACGCATCAATCGCCAGACGCTCGACCTGCTTTCCGATCTGGAAAAAATCGCTCGCGTTAAAAACGAGTCCGGCATGGCGACGCTCCAGGACGTTTACCGCGCGCAAATCGAACGCGAGCAGATGACCAATGAAATTGCGAACCTCGAAGACTCGCGTCGTCCCCTCACCGCGCAATTCAAGGCGGCGCTCGGGCTGGGCCGCGATCAACGAGACCCGCCGCCACCCACGCGTTTCGAGTCCACACCGCTCACTCTGGACGGAGACGCATTGCTCGACACGGCTTTTGCGCGCAATCCGCGGCTCAAATCGATGGAAGCGGACGTGCGCATGGCCGAGGCGCAAATTGCGGTGGCCCGCAAATCCAAAGTGCCCGATTTCTCCGCCGGTTTGCAGGCCGAGGTTTACACGCCTCCATTTTATTGGCCCTACGGAAACATGACCCTCCCCATTTGGCGCGACAAAATCTCCGCGCAAATCGCGGCCGCCCAAGCGGCCAAACACGCCGCCGAAGCGCGCCTGACCGCCGAGCAAATCGGCCTGACGGTCGATTTCGCGATGAAGACTTACGATTACCGCGAGGCGACCCGCATGGTCGCGCTCCTGCAGGACAAACTGATTCCGAAAGCCAAAACCTCGCTCGAACTGGCGCGGGCGGGTTACCTCTCCGGCCAAGTGGATTTCTTCAACCTGATCGATGCCGAGCGCACGCTCTTCAATTTCCAACTCGAAGAAGTGGACGCCCGGTCGCGCCGGGAAATCACTCTGGCGGACCTATCCCTCTCCATCGCCGGAATCGCTCCCGAAGGCGCGCCCATTCTGCCCGCCTCCGCTGCGCCGGCCTCGTCCTCCGCCACAACTCACTAATTTATATGACCAAAACCATTTCAATTCTCCTGCTCGTCCTGGCAGTCGGCGCCGGAATATTTGTCGCCGGTTGTTCCAACGATCACAGCCAGGCCGCGACCGCTGCAACGGCGAAGGGAAAAACGCTTTACACCTGCGGCATGCATCCCCAGGTGATCCAGGATCATCCGGGTAATTGCCCGATTTGCGGCATGAAACTCACGCCTATTCTGAAGACCTCCCAGGCATCCGCCACCAATATGTCCGAAATCACCATCAACCCCGGCGTGGTCCAGAACATGAACATCCGCACGGCCCAGGTGCGGCGCGGGCCGTTGCGCAAAACGATCCACGCCACCGGCATCATCGAGCATAACGAAGCTACCGAGACCCAGATCACCACCAAGTTCAAGGGATGGATCGAGAAATTGTACGTGAGCACGACCGGCCAGCACGTCGAGGAAGGTGAGCCGTTGTTCGAAATTTACTCGCCCGAACTTTACAGCGCGCAAAATGAATACGTGCTGGCCCTCGCCTCGCCGGACACCAGCGGCGAGTTGAAGGAAAGCGCGCGGCGTAAATTGAAATTTTTCGACATTTCGGACGAGCAAATCGCCGCGCTCGAAAAAACCCGCGAACCGCGCAAGACCCTGCAGATCGTCGCCCCCGCCAGCGGCTATGTGATGGATAAAATGGTGACCCAGGGCCAGATGGTGGAGGCGGGAACGAAGCTTTACGAAATCGCCGACCACAGCGCGATCTGGGTGCTGGCGCAGGTCTATGAACAGGACCTGCAGTTCATCCAATCCGGCCAGGAAGCCATGCTCACCGTAACGTATTGGCCGGGTAAAACTTTTCACGGACAGGTCAGTTTCGTCTATCCGACGCTCGATGAGAAAACGCGCACCGTGACCGCGCGCATCGAACTCCCCAATCCCGGCCACATGCTGCGGCCCGGCATGTTCGCGAGCGTCGAAATCACGCCCGAGATGAAATCGTCGTCGCTGCTGGTGCCGGATTCTGCCGTGTTGCGCAGCGGGCAGAAAAATACCGTGTTCGTGGCGCTGCCCGGCGGCCGTTTTGAACCGCGCACAGTAACGCTCGGCGTGGCCGGCGAAAATGGGGAAGACGAAGTGCTGGACGGATTAAGCGAAGGCGAAACAATCGTCGCTTCCGGCCAGTTCATGCTGGACTCGGAAAGCCAGCTTCGCGAAGCGATTGAGAAGATGGCTTCTCCTCAAACGAACGCTTCCATGGAAGCCCATCCGCATTGAGCCAGACTTATGCTCCAACGCATCATCGATTTTTCGCTCAAGAACAAATTCATTGTTCTGCTCGCGACGCTGGCCCTCGTGCTGGGCGGCGTTTACGCGCTCCGCAACATCCCGCTCGACGCGATACCCGATCTCTCCGACACCCAGGTGATCATTTACACGCAATGGGAAGGCCAGGCGCCGAATATCCTCGAGGACCAGGTCACTTATCCCATCACCACAAAAATGCTTTCCGTGCCGCGCGCGAAAACCGTGCGCGGATATTCCTTCTACGGTTTCTCATTCGTGTACGTCATTTTCGAGGACGGCACCGATCCTTATTGGGCGCGCAGCCGCGTGCTCGAATATCTCAGCAGCATCAGCGGGCAGCTTCCAAAAAACGTCACGCCCTCGCTTGGCCCGGATGCGACCGGCGTCGGTTGGGCCTTCATGTATTCCATCAATTCCACCAATCGCGATCTCGCCGAGCTGCGTTCGATGCAGGATTGGTATTTGAAATATCAACTGACGTCCGTGCCCGGCGTTTCCGAAGTCGCCTCCGTCGGCGGCTTCGTAAAACAATACCAGGTCACCGTGGATCCGACGAAGCTCCGCGCCTATAATTTGTCCCTCAAGGAAGTCAGCATGGCCATCGAGCGCAGCAACGGCGAGGTCGGCGGCCGTTCGCTCGAATTGTCCGAGCGCGAATTCATCCTGCGCGTCAAGGGCTACATCGAAAATCTCGACGACCTCAAAAAAGTCGCGGTCGGCGTGGGTGCAAACGGCGTGCCCATCCTGTTGCGCGATGTGGCAAACATCCAGTTCGGTCCCGACATGCGCCGGGGCATTGCGGAATTAAATGGCGAAGGAGAAACCGTTGGCGGTGTGGTGGTCGTGCGCTACGGCGCGAATGCCTATCAGGTGATTCAAAACGTCAAACAACGCCTCGCGCAGGCAATGAACGCATTGCCGGCGGACGTGACGCTCACGGTAAATTACGATCGCACCAACCTCATCGATCGCGCCGTCGCAACGTTGCGCAATAAGTTGATTGAGGAAAGCATCGTGGTGGCGTTGGTGTGCCTCGCGTTCCTGCTGCACCTGCGCAGCGCGATGGTCGCCATCCTCATTTTGCCGGTCGCAGTCTTGATCGCGCTCCTCGTCATGTTCGGGCAAGGCATCAGTTCGAACATCATGTCCCTCGGCGGCATCGCCATCGCGATCGGCGCCATGGTAGACGCGGTCATCATCATGATCGAGAACGCTCACAAGCACCTCGAGCAGGACCAGGGCAAAAAACCGCATTGGCAGATTATTCGCGACGCGGCCGTCGAGGTCGGCCCCACTCTTTTTTATTCACTGCTCGTCATCACGGTTTCATTTCTGCCGGTGTTCACCTTGCAGGAACAGGAAGGACGCCTGTTCAAACCGCTGGCCTTCACCAAAACCTATTCCATGGCCGCCGCCGCGCTGCTGTCCATCACGCTCGCGCCGATTTTGATGGGCTGGTTCATCCGCGGCAAAATCCCCAAGGAGGAAAAAAATCCCATCAACCGTTTTCTCATCTGGCTCTATCACCCGGTGATCAACTTCGTCGTCAAATGGCGCTGGCCGGTAATCATCTGCGCAGGCGTGCTCATCGCGTGGGTGTTTCTGCCGTGGAATTGGCTCGCGGCGCGCGTTCTGCCGCCCGGCGCGGTGAGAGACCGCGCCTTTCAAGCCGGCAATCTTTTTCCCTATCAGAACATCGGCTCGGAATTCATGCCGCCGCTCGATGAAGGCGATTTGCTGTACATGCCCACCACGTTCCCCGGAATTTCACCGACGAAAGCGCGCGAAATCCTGCAAACTACCGACCGCCTCATTAAATCCTTTCCCGAAGTCGACACAGTCTTCGGCAAAGCGGGCCGCGCCGAAACCGCCACCGACCCCGCGCCCATGGACATGATCGAGACGACGATCCGCCTAAAGCCGCACGAACAATGGCCCGCCGTGGACATCAAGGACGATGACGGTCGGGTCATCGCGCATCGCCCCCGCACGCCGGATGAACTGGTGGACGCCATGAACGATGCCGTGCAAATCCCCGGCCTCAACAACGCCTGGACCATGCCGATTCGGACGCGCATTGATATGCTTTCCACCGGCATCAAAACGCCCGTGGGCATCAAAATCGCCGGCACGGATTTGGCCGAACTGGAGCGGATCGGCATCGAGGTCGAAGCCACCGTGCGCAACGTGCCCGGCACCACGAGCGTCATCGCCGAACGCGTGATGGGCGGACGTTATATTGAATTCGAAATCGATCGCGCCGCCATCGCCCGCTACGGCCTGACCGTCGGTGATGTGCAGGACGTGTTGTCCGTGGCGCTCGGCGGGATGCCGCTGACGACTACCGTCGAGGGCTTGCAGCGCTACACGATCAACCTGCGTTACGACCGCGATTTCCGCTCCGACCTCCGCGCCCTGCGCGAGGACATCATTGTGCCCACGCCGATGGGCGCGCAGATTCCGCTCGGCCAACTCGCGACCGTGAAGGTGGTCGACGGCCCAATGGGCATCAAAAGCGAAGGCGCCGTGCCGAACGCATGGGTTTACGTGGACATCCACGGCGTCGACGTCGGCACTTATGTGCAAGCCGCGATGCGCGCGGTGAACGCTGCCGTGGCGAACGGCCAGATCAAGCTGCCGCCCGGCTACAACATTTTCTGGAGCGGCCAATTCGAATACATGCTCCGGGCCAGGCAACGCCTCACAATTGTTGTCCCGTTCACACTGCTGATTATTACGCTCATCATTTATCTCAACACCAAGTCGCTGGTAAAGACCGCCATCGTGATGCTCGCGGTGCCGTTTTCGCTCGTGGGCGCATTTTGGACATTGTATTTGCTCCACTACAACCTGAGCGTGGCCGTGTGGGTCGGCATCATCGCGCTCGCCGGGCTGGACGCCGAAACCGGCGTGGTCATGCTGCTTTACCTCGATCTCGCCTACGAAGATTGGAAAAAACGCGGCACGATGCGCAGCGTGGCAGATTTGCAGGACGCCATTTACCACGGCGCCGTGAAACGCGTCCGCCCCAAAGCCATGACCGCCTGCGTCATCATCGCCGGCCTGGCCCCGATCCTCTGGAGCCACGGCGCCGGCGCGGACGTCATGAAACGAATCGCCACACCCATGATTGGCGGAGTGATTACCTCAA
>DASXHY010000238.1:0-8271 GCA_036488095.1 Verrucomicrobiia bacterium
GACCAGCGCGTCGTCTCCGTAAAATTTTTGTGTGACGACGGTTTTCTTTTTTGCGTTCTGCCAGGTATGCGTGACCGGTGCGTCCATTCCAACGACGAATTGTCGAACGGCGCGCGGCGAGAGCTTCCAACCGGACGGACGGGCATTCGTGTCGGCTGCGGCCAGCGCGGCGAGTTCTTCGGCGTAAACCACCTCGGCGGGCGGGCGGACCATTCGCGGAGGGTTGAGTGGAGATTCGGGTATGCTCATGCGATTTCAAATTTTGGTCTTCTCTTCCCATTTCGGATCAAAGCCGGAGCCGGAGCCAGCAATTTGTCGCATGTGATTCCAGCATTCGTTGAGCAGCACGGGTGGCACATCACCGAGGCGCATTTTAATGGAAGCATCGAACAAGGGCTGTCCGGCTTCACTCGCTCGGCTGAAGTGTAATTCGGTCAATGCAACTTTTCGATTTTCCTCGGGCATGGCATTGCCAGTGAAAGAAATCACGGCGATGATGCCAAGGCTCGAAAATGTCTTCAAATATTCATAAAAACAGGCACCGTCCATGGGTCGGCCGCGCGCGTATCCAAGCTTGCCCGCCTGTCCGCGCAACGCGAAGGCGTTGATTATGTGCCCTTTGAAATCGCACGATGTCGTCTGCTCACGCTGTTCCGCAGAAATAGAAAGCCCCTGAAAACCAAACTGCGGGAAAAGCGGCTCGATTTCGTAGTCCACGAGATGTTGCTGCCAGGCGCGACTGGCCTCCGTTGTCATGGTGGATCCGTGCGCGATGGCAATGTGTGAATCCGCGGGCAACAGAATCGGCTTGTCATCCGCGTCCGTCAGGCTGCCATCAGCGAGCAATTGGAAGAACCTTGGCGGCTGGCCGCTCCCGGTCGCGAACCAAACGAGATGCTGGCAGAGATGCCGCATGACAGGATGGCGGTGCAGGCATGCGTCCCACTCTTCATAGCTCCACGCGCGTTGGATACACATGGCTTCATACAATCGGTCGCGTTGGATTCCGAGAATGGATTTGAGTTCCTTCTTCGCAGCGGCGAAGGCCCGCTTGGATTCCTGCGCCAGCGATTGGTTGTCGGAAGCGCGGGGAGCGGGAAGAGTCTTGACAATTTTTCCCGTGTTATCGGTGAGGACGAAGTCCCGTTGTTCGTTGAGGCGAGCGGTGAAATTGCGCGAGCCATAGCTTAATTGAAGATATCCTCGTTCATCGAGGCCCGCGGTTGGGATGGCGCGGTCGGCCATCTGTCCCACGGTCCAGCCTTTGCGACGGGCGAGTGCCAGCGAGAGTCTTTGCGTCTCGGACTGAATTGTCGCCGGCTTGAACCGTGAACTGACTGCAAGAAGGAGTTGCGTTGCGGCAGGGTGGTCTATCCACGCGAGCATTTGAACGAGCGCCCGGCATTGGCCGGCGCGTTCGCGCGGCCATTTCGCAAGATACTGCGCGGCAGCGGAGGCTGCTTCCCCGCCGCAGCAGGCGGCGGCCATGGCGAGGGTGCCTTTGCACGTCAGCGCGATTGGACCTTTTCGCGTGTGCGCTTCCTGCGCAATCCAGGCGTCGAGCACAAATCGCCCGAGCGCCCGCCGCTCCGCGGGCACGAATTGTGCACAGTAACGCCGGAGAAGAGGACCGGGTTCAGGATTCTTGAGTTTGAAATTTTCGATCAGCCACCATTGCGGAATTTCTGCGGGAACAGCTTCGCCCGTATCGGCCCAATGGATTTGGGGCACGGTCGAAATCGGGAACCATTGCAACTCCGGCGGAATCCCCTCGGACAAACCAGCGATGGCTTCCCGGAGCAATGCTCCGCGATTCAGCAGGGTTTCCAAAGGACCATCGAGCAGTTCAAGCGCGATTAACATGGCGTTGCGCGGCTCAACTTGTTTTTCGTCCTTAACAGCAGTCATCAGCGGCTCGATGGCCGCCGGATTGTTCAAGCGACCGAGCCATTCCGCCGCGATTGTTCGCCGCTCTGATTCATTCGAGGCAATTTCGGCGAGCAACTTTTGCAAAACCCTGGGACCGCTTCCGAGAGCTTCTTGTGCTTCGACCCGTTCTGATTTGGAGCTGAAGGCAAATCCCCATAGGCGCCCCGTGAATTGCGGTGGCGGCTCGGGAAACTTGCTTAGAATGAGGAAGGCGTGCTTTCGCCGCTCTTTGATCGAATAATCATCGCCGGGTTGGAGCGCTTGCTCGAGCAACTCGAAATGCCCGGCCCAATAAGGCCAGATGGCCTCGGCCGGCCAGGGGAATGGATTTTCGGAAATGGCTCGGAGCTGCTGACATCCGAGCAGGACTTCGTCCAGACCCACTGCCTGGAACGCCATTCCCAACTCTCGCAACCCAAAAGTGCGCCCATGGCGAAAGCGGTTAAGCAGGGGCGCGAATTTGTGATCGAGGACGTAAGGTTCATCACCGGAGCCGACGCGCCGTATCACCGAAAAGAGCAGCATCCATCGCACGAAATGTTCCGGGCGAATTTCCGGTCGCGCAAGAAATTCAAGAATGGGCCGCCAGGCTTCGCTGGCACTGGGAAGCTCCATCGGAGTCACAGCCAGACCGTCATGGATGGTGAGCGTTTGAAGCAGACGAAATAATTCCTCTTTGCGATCGATAACTGAAATCCCAATTTGCTTCTGAACATGCGGCGGCACATTGGCATAAGCGGCCGAGAGATTGTCTTGCATCCTCGCCAGGCAGTGGAAAAACGCTTCGCGGGTTTCCGGGCCGAGCGCGGAATCCGCGGGCATCATCGCCACTTCTTGGCTGGCAAAATTCATTACATCTGCGTTTTCTTTTCCCATTCGGGATCGAAGCCCGGACCTTCCGCGGCAATCTGCCGGATGTCGTTCCAGCATTCAGTCAATAACACAGGAGGCACCTCGCCGAGCGACATTTTTCCTTTATCAACCGATTCACCTTCCGGCGCGACGCGCGCGAAACTAAACGATGTGAGCCCGACGGTTCGATTCTCCTCGGGCAAACCGTTTCCGGTGAACTCGAGCACCGCTTCCATTCCCAGGGTCGGGAAGCGTTTGTGGTATTCGAAGAACCAACCGCCGTCCTGCGCCTGCCCGCGCGTGTAACCGAGTTTGGTCGCACGGCCACGGAGTTTGAAAGCTTCGAGAAGATGACCGCGAAAATCCGCGAGTTCGTCTTCCTGCTTGCGCTCTTCGGGCAGGCTGAAGCCGGGTCGGCCAAATTGTTCAAAGAGCGGCTCGACTTCGTAATCCTTGAGATGCCCGCGCCAAGCCTGGGATTGCTCGGGCGTCACCTGGCATTCGTGGGCGAGGCGAACGAAGTCGTCCGGTTTTAAAGTCACCGGGTCATCGCTGGCGTCCGTGAGCGAGCCGTCGGGCAGCGGGCGGAACAGCGCGACGGTTTTTTCTTCCCGCACAACCGCCCACACCAATCGCTGGCAATGATGACGCGCGATGATGTGGCGATTGAGGTAGATGTTCCAGTCCTCGAAGGGCCACGTGCGTTGCGTGCACATGGCTTCGTAGAGGCGGTCGCGCTGCATCGTGACGACGGATTTCAACTCCTTCTTTGCCGAGGAGAAAATCTTTTTTGCCTCGGTCGCTTTCGCTTCATCGTCATCTTTGCGTGGGTCAGGCAGCGATTTGATCGGCTTGCCGTCCGGGTCGCTCAGCGTGAATTCGAGGTCTTCGTTCAGCTTGGCGGTGAATCGGCGCGGGCCGAAATCGAGCGTGAGCACTCCATCGTCATCCATGCCGGCGCTTGGGATCGTGCGGTCGGCAAGCTCGGCGACGGACCAGCCTTTGCGCTCGGCGAGCGCCTGCGTTTGCGCGTTGGCTTCCTCCTGGATTCCTTTCGTGCGAAAGCGGCTGCCCACCGCGAGCAGAAGTTGCGTGGCGGTTTTGTGTTCGACCCAGGCCAGCATTTGGAGCAACGCGCGGCATTGCGCCGCGCGCATGCCGTACCAATCTTTCAGGTAACGTCCCACGACGGGCGCGGCGCCCGCGCCGACACACGCTCCCGCCAGTGAAAGCACGCCCTTGCTGGAACTGGCAGTCCCGGTCGGTTCCCGCTGAACAATGGGCAGGATTTCCTCGTAATGTTCCTGAAGCGTTTGTTGTTTGGGCGCGTATCCGGCCATTTGCTGCGCCATTTGCGGATTCTGTTTCACCCAATTCGCCCAATGCTGCGCAGAGGCGACAGCGGCGTGGGCGCGCCTCATGGCTTCGGCCTCGGCCTCCTTGCCCGAGCGCGGGGAAGTGTCCTTGCCGATCCACGCCTCCAGCACGAACTGGCCCAGCGCCTCGCGCTCGTTCGTTTTAAAACTGGCGCAATACCGTCTCAGGAGCGGACCCGGCGCGGGATTTTTAAGTTTGAATCCCTGGATGAGCCACCATTTCAGGATCGCGGGCTCGACGGGTTGGCCGTTATCCGCCCAATGCACCACGGGCAGGCGGTCGAACGGGAACCAGCTCAAATCCTCGGGCACACCCTTGGCCACGCCTTTCTCGGCATCCTTCAACAATGCCTGGCGGTCAACGAATTGATCGACGGATGCGCCGAGCAATTCGAGCGCGGACATCATTGCGCCCTTGGTAGTCTCATTTTTTTCGCGCTTGAGCGCGGCGAGCAGGACATCCACGGCGCGCTTGTCTCCGATGCGGCCGAGCCATTCGGCCGCGGCGGCGCGGGTTTCGGTGTCGCCGGTCGCGAGCGAGGCGGACAGCCGTTCAAATTTGTCCGGAAGACCTTCGAGACAACGTTGGGCCGGCGGGCGTTCGCTTTTCCCACCCAGCGCGATTTTCCAAAGAAGCGGCACCAGGCGCTCGGGAGGATGCGGAAAAGTCGCGAGCGCGTGAAAGGCGTTTTGGCGGGCATGGCGATGATAATAACGCTCCATGAAACCGCCGGTAGTCGGCACAAACCCTTGTTCCAACAAATCCAGATTCTCAGCCCAATACGGCCAGATTTGTGCCGGTGGCAAACCGAATGGCGCGAGATATTCGCGGTAGCTCTGCAACAGGCCGATGCCAATACGGCGCGGGTCCAGTCCCGCCGCCGTGAACGCGGCGCCGAGTTCGCGCAGGCCCACATCGGGATGCGCGCGGCGAAAGACAGGCATGAGTTGCTCCATCCAATAACCGTAGCTGAAAATGCCACGGTCATCGTGGCGCTCTATTCGCAACACGCCCAGGTGAATAAAAAATCGCACCAGATGCAGCAGATTTAACTCCGGCCGCTGCCAGAATTCCCGGATCGGCTCGATCAACTCGCGCTGGCCGAATATGTTGAATATATCTTTGAGGATGCCTTCCTGCGCTTCTCCAGCCTGCATGAGCGCAAAACTTTTCTCCAGCGCGCTCGCGGGCGCGTGCTTGAACACGGGCCCATATTTTTTTCCGGCCTGGCCGGCGTTGAGTTTGGTGATGGCGTCGTTGATTTTCTGGAAACACTGCTGCCACGCGGCTTCGGTTTCCGGACCAAGCGGCGCGTGCGAGGGCATGGGCGGGAGCGGCGGGAGTTCCAGCGTGGCGGCAGCGGGCGCAGTGGCTTGAACGGCAGCCGCCAGCTTGTCTTCGATCGCGCGCAATACTTTTTTATTTTTCTCGCCGGCCAGACGGCTTTCGAGAAACGCGCGCGCCGCCTCGCCTTCCCAGGACCAGAGCAATTCCACCGCGAGCAATTTTTCCTCGTTCGCGCCTTCCATGATCGCGCGTTCGACCAGTGGACGCGCCATGGCTTTGGCGTCGGCAAGCATGAACAGCGCTTGTTCGCGCACCTGTTTGCTGGAATCCAAGGCGAGCGCGACCAGTTTCTCGAGAAATTCCCCCGGCGGCACGCCGCATTTATGCATCATCGAGACCGCATACGCGCGTTGTTTGAAATCCGCCTGATCCAGCGCGGCCAGCATTGCCGTGCGATGCCGTACGGCGCTTTTTGCCAGGCCACCGAGATTCTCAAAGACCGGTTCGAGGTCCGGCCCGCCGAATCGATTCAACTCCGGTTGGAATGCGGCCTTCACGAGCAATTCTTCCGGCAGACCTTCGATGCGAATCATGGCTTCCACCAGGTCCGCCGTGATTGCAGGACAGTTGGTGCATCGGCGCGGAAAGGTATTTACGGATAGCTGGAATGCTTCGAGGAGCAGGATTTCCAGCCAGTTCAGTTTCGGGTCGCCAAAGGGGAGAAATTGGCGGCGGGGCAGTTGCTGCGCGCAGGTTTCGTAAACCCGGCCAAGTCGATGGAAAAATTCCACTGAATCGCACTGAACATTTTTGAAAAACTCGCTTCTGGTTGTGATTCCATCGAGACCGTAATGCGCGCTCGTGCACCGGAGGCGGAGCCGTTTAGCGGCGTCATTAAGCACCGACAGATGCGTGAGCACTTCCGCGCCCTCGCCATCCACGAGAAAACGAATCACCTGCTGCGAGATGCCGTCGGACAAATTGTCCAGGACCGCAAAATCCTCGTGCAATAATTCCAGCGACTTGTCGTCCAACCCAGCCTTGTTTTCAAACGGCTTCTTGCCGCCCAGTTTTTTCAGCCAATCAAGCATTTGTCTCCTCCGTTGCGTAACGAACGGCATCCTGGTTCAGGGCTTTGCCGTCCGCGAAGTAAACATTGGTACACAAGTCAGAAAACCGTGTGTTTCTTGGGGCAATGCGAAGATCCTCCTCGTCCTCCTTCTCGTCCTCGTCCTCGGATTCTGCTTTTGTGTTCGAGGACGAGTAGGAGGACGACAACGAGGACGAAGCTCGTCCGACAACTTGTGTAGATGCCAATGCGAAGTAAAGGGCCGGCAATGGAGCATCCGGGTTTTCGTCGAGCCAATCCAGCCGCTTGATTTTCGGCGCGGCCTTGGCGATTGCGGTTTCCACCTGTTGTTGATCCACCATATTCGCTAATCGGTTCGAGCGTTCATGGGTAACAATTTGCCCAGGGCAGTATGGCTGCCTCGGAAGCCCTTGACCAGCCGGTTTTTTTCGAATTTGCAGGATTAAAATCGTTTCAGCGGCGACCGGAGCGCCAGCGTCCCGCTGGCAAGCTTCAATTCCATTCCCCTGCCGATCATTCCTCTGACAATTTCTGACTCCGCTTCCTCTGCTCCCTCCTGTTCAATTTTCCCCCTTCCACTTTCCGCCTTCCGCATTCTGCATTCTTCCTTCTGCCTTCCCCTCTTGTCCTCCGTAGCTTTAGCGGAGGGGGATGGACAGCCCCTGTCCCAGCGTCACTGCTAACCTGCCCCCCATGAAAAAGACATTTAAACGTCAAACCGGAAACTCACAACGCGCCAAAGTGAATGCCAAACGCGAAACGAAAAAGTTGCCGATCCCCATTTGCCTCCCGGCTAAAAACGACGAAACAACACACCCCAAACCCTCACCCGTTCAACCACTGCAAACCGCCATGGCCACGCGACGCAAATCCCAAACCGAACTCTCAGAACTGACCAAACTGCTGGCCGAAAAATCCGCGCGACAGATTGCCTTGGAAACCACCGGCGACCTCAAGGACGGAGCGATAATAACCGAGATCAGCCGCTTGCAGGTTTTTAATGAATTGCTCCCGCGCCGAATTGCGGCCAAAGAAGCGGATGACGCAAAGGCAGAGGAGACACTGACGCAGGCCACGAATCAATTCATCCACGAGCATCTTGGCCCGCGCGTTCGCCGCCTCGCCGCGCGCACCCGGGCCATTGTCGAAGCCGAGTTAACGTCTCACTACCGCGACCCATCCGCCTTGATCATTGCCGTCTCACAATCCGAACGAGTGCGAACCATCGAAAGCCTGGCATTGCCGGCGACCCTGCACCCGCCACGCGGCGCCATCGCCCACGCCGAAGCCGTGCTCAAAGCCTGGATCGCCACCGATGAGTTTGAAAAGACGTTGCCCGAGGCGCAAAATCACCTCAAAGAACTTGTGAACAACGAGCGCGCTTTGCCTTGATTCCAAATCCGGGGGGCGCAAAATCTCTTGCTCGGCGGGTGGATGGCTGGCTGCGCTTTGCCTTGATTCCAAATCCGGGGGGCGCAAAATGATACTCCATGCGGCTTGGGCCGAATTCATGCTTTGCCTTGATTCCAAATCCGGGGGGCGCAAAATTAGAGCCGCGCGTGTTGAACTGGTTAGCCGGCTTTGCCTTGATTCCAAATCCGGGGGGCGCAAAATGCTTCACGATGCTGAGATTCAATTCCACCAGCTTTGCCTTGATTCCAAATCCGGGGGGCGCAAAATATCGCGATGGATGCTCTTGGTCGACGTCTCGCTTTGCCTTGATTCCAAATCCGGGG